>CAIZMD010000652.1 GCA_903933995.1 uncultured Bacteroidota bacterium | reverse complement strand
TAGTGCCAACTTCTGTAAACTATCTTCTAATTGAATAATGGCAATATTTTCTGTAATGGTTTTGAGCGGAGGTTTTCTTTCTAATACCCGTTGTTTAGCTATCTCTTTTAGTTGATCCGTTTGTAAACTGTCATAAAAGCGATAGGCATCTGGATAATTTTTTCTATCATAATTCAGGTCGGCCAACAACAAAAAACTAGCTTGTTTTTGCTGTGGATTATTGTCATTAAAGGCAATACTATTGAGTAAAGCTTTTTGGGCTAGGTCTGGATGAGCTTGTTTGAGTTCTAATTGAGCAATGGCATAATAAATAATATCCCTATAAGGTTCATATAAAGGGCGCTTGGCCATCTTCCATAATTGGTTCAGGTTTTCCTGTATAGCGTTGGCTTTTTTCCCAGATTCCAGTGCACTAATGGCTAATCTAGCGTATACTTCTAGGGTGGGGTCTGTGGTAGATTTAATAGATTGCTGAAAAGCAAGAACAGCCAAACTGTCTTTGTTTGTTTGGGTAAATAATTGACCTGCCAGAAATTGCCAACGGGCTTTGTCTTGTGCGCTAACCGCGCGATCCAAAGCTTTTACCAAATACCTAGCTGCGCTATCATAAGAACCTTCTGTATAAAAAGCGTAGGCGGCATTCTCATTCAAGTGGGGCAACAATCTTTTTGGAAAATTGGGATCAGACCTAAGAATAGCAATTAATCCAAAAGCATCGGCTAATTGGTTTTGTTCAATATAGGTTCTTATTCGCCAAAGAAAGCCTTCATTTCTGCCAGGAGGGGTAGAGCTGATTTTTTTCCAAAGGCTGCTATTTTCTTTGGTAACAACCGTGAACTCTCCATTGGTATTGCTGCTATTACTGCCAATGGGCATGTCATAGCCATCTTCCTTTGGGGCAAAAGCATAGTTTAAATATTGAAACACTTGAGCCGCAGAATCATAGTCTTTACGGTAGAGATAGGCTTGACCCATGAGTAAATACAAATCATCTACCCAAGCATTTCTTAAATCATGTAATAAAATCCCAGCCGTACATTTATACAGTACAGAATCTAATTGCTCCTTCTGTTTATAAAGGTCTTCTTTGGTATAATTATAAAACGGAAGGACTTGATTATAGTCTTCTACAAAACTAGATTTAGCTCTTTCTAATACGTCATTTACTTTGTTTTGAGCATTGAAAAAGTAGTTGTAATGGGTAACGGTATTTTGATAGACTTTTTTCCCGCCTTTGATCTTTCCACCTTTTGTTTTTTCGGCAGGAAGGTCTCTATTTTCATATTTGGCAGGCTTTTTTAATTCAATCGAAGAGTAAGGCTGTGCCATCACCCAAAAAGGCAGTACCAAGGGAACTAAAAACAGGAAGAAACTAGGGATATGCCTTTTATTAGCCATGCTCATGCGCAACATTAAATAAATACTGTTTAAAAATACATTTATTTCCCATTTCTGTCCCATTTAAAGCTAGGGGAATATTACCTTTATCATGATTTAACAAAATGGAGAAGCCTAATTACAACGATACCCTTAAAAGACTCAGGAATTCCTACCGCTTGGTAGTGATGAATGATGATACTTATGAAGAAGTGGTAACCTTCAAGTTATCTAGACTTAGTGTCTATATTGGCTTGAGTGTCAGTTTTGTGGTATTGGTGGGTTTGACCATTGCTTTGATTGCTTTTTCGCCTCTTAAATATTATATTCCAGGGTACGGCACCCAAGAGAGCAGGACGGCTCTTCAAATTCTGAAAATTAGAACGGATTCTTTAGAGCAATCCATTCGGTATAAAGAACAATATTTAGAAAGTGTAAAAGCAGTTCTAAATGGTAATACACCTATCCAACGTGATACTACCATGTTGGATCTTCCTAAAACAGATATTTCTAACGAGTAATGAAACAGTCAAAACCAGACAATCAATTAGTTTGGCAGTATGCCGGTTTGGCTACACAATTATTGGTTGGCTTGGGATTGATGTTATGGGTAGGTGGTAGGTTAGACGGGTATTTTGGTTGGGAAAGCCCTTATTTGGTTTGGATTTTGCCCTTGTTACTATTACTGGGTGTATTAATAAAAGTATTGAGAGATACTTCAAAAAGATAACAACAATGAATAATAATAGAAAGGCTTTTTTACCCTTTGTGCTGGTTTTTGTAACCATCAACCTAATTGCATTGGGATTTGAAGGCCTATTGAAGTCTATGCATATTGACAAGTGGGTGGTAGTGGGGGCCAACAGCATTTTGTTTTTGATTAGTTTGTATAATGTATACCAACACTTAAAAGTGGTACAACAAAATAATCCACACGCTATGGTTAGGGGTGTAATGGGTTCCACTGTGATAAAATTATTTGTTCTTGGAACCGCAGCATTTTTATATCTCTATAATGCTGGGGAACAAAAAAATATCAACGGACTTTTTATAGGAATGGGTTTGTATATTCTCTATACTTGGATGGATGTTCGTGTTGCATTATTGGTGAAACCTCAAAAAAAAGATGGCAGTAACTGAGCATCCTATGCAAGCATTGGCGGGCTACCTTCCAAAAGGTAGTTTTGAACCCGTTGTTAATTATTTACACCATTATAAAGTTCACTTAACCGTAACCAAACAGCGTAAATCTGTATTGGGTGATTACCGTCACGCAGGTTGGGGTGGCAATCATAGAATTAGTATTAATGGCAACCTCAACCATTACGAATTTCTCATCACCTTATTACATGAGTTGGCTCATTTACTTTGTTTTGAACAATACAAAAACAAAGTAGAAGCCCATGGGAAAGAATGGAAAAATATCTACAGCAATCTCTTAATTGTGTTTGTAAACATGGGCTTGTTTCCTGAAGATATTGTAAAAGCCCTTCAAAAATCAATTGCCAATCCCTCTGCCACAGCAAATGGAGAAACTGATTTACTCTTGGTTTTAAGGCAATATGATGCCATACAAAAACCTGGATTTGCAGCAGTGGTAGATGTACAAGAAGGGGTGCATTTTCAAACTGAAAATGGAAAGATTTTTAGTAGGGGAGCTGTTAGAAGAAAAAGGATTGCATGTACAGAAATCAAAACTGGATTACAATATAGTTTTAGTCCTATTACCTTGGTCAAACCCATTGCCACAACTGGTTCATAGCATACCATTGACGGTATTGTTTTAATGTAAAGAACCCTGTTTCTCTTTTAAAATTGTGCCAAACCAGCAAAAAAAATACGTGTTTTAGCGGGGGTAAAATAGGTGTTTATAATTCTTTCAGCCAATGACAACAGTGTAAAATTGTATACTAAAACAAACAATATGCTGTATCATCAAAGAAAAACAGAAAGAATGCAATTGGGCAGAAACATTAAATCCCTAAGAAGCCTAAAAGGGTTTCCTTTAAAATACGTGGCAACTGAATTGGGGATGAGTATTTCTAATCTGAGTAATATTGAAAATGGGATAACTGGGATTGAGCAAAAAACCTTACATAAACTGGGTCAAGTGTTAGGTGTTGAGCCTAAGCAAATTCAGATTTTTAATGCGGAAAAGTTTTTCAGCATTGCCGTTAATGCATAATTCAGTGGTGAAACAAATTAGCAAACAATCTGTGACTAACGATAAGTGGATTATCTGAGAGACTAAAGTTCCTGTAATTGAACTATGGAAGCCAAGGTTTCCAATTCCACTGGTTTACTCAAATAGCCAACTATTTCTGGAAAATGTTTTGCTTTCTCTTTGTCTTCTGCTGCAATGGATGAACTAATAATATATATGGGGATTTTTTGAGAAAGCTGTGATTGTAAATCACGAAAGGCTTTCAGAAATTCCCAACCATCCATAATGGGCATATTAATATCTAAGAAAATAATCTCAGGTATTGGTTGCTGTTGTTCTAACAAGGATTGTAAACCTTTAAGCGCTTCCGCACCATTGGAAAAGGCATTCACAGAATTTTCTAACGCTAAGGCAGCAAGTGATTTTTTGATAAGGTAAATATAAATTTCATCATCATCAATGACACAGACCTGTTGTATTGGTTTCATCTTTTCAAGAATTAGGGAGGCTGCTTGGCAGCTTTTAAACCAAGGCAAAAATACTGCAAAAACCATCCAATAACAAAAAAGACCCCATGTAGGGGTCTTTTTGTTTACGAATGCAAAATATTTAGGCAACTGCTTCTTTTACCAAGGCAGCAGCTTCACTCAATTGAATAGCTGATTGTACTTTTAAACCACTTTCATCAATCAATTTTTTACCTTCAACTGCATTGGTTCCTTGCAGTCTAACAATAATAGGGATTTCAATATTTCCCATTTTATTATAGGCTTCAATCACACCTGCAGCCACACGGTCACAACGTACAATTCCTCCAAAAATATTAATCAAGATGGCTTTTACATTGGGGTCTTTCAAGATGATTCTGAAACCAGCTTCAACAGTTTGGGCATTTGCTGTACCACCTACGTCAAGGAAGTTAGCAGGTTCACCACCGCTTAATTTAATCATGTCCATGGTTGCCATGGCCAAACCAGCACCGTTAACCATACAACCCACATTACCATCCAATTTTACAAAATTCAGGTTAAACTGGCCAGCTTCAACTTCAGTTGGATCTTCTTCGGTTACATCGCGCAAAGCAGCAATATCTGCATGACGCATTAAAGCATTATCGTCTAAATTTAATTTACAGTCAACAGCTATGATTTTCTCATCACTGGTTTTAAACAGTGGGTTAATTTCTAACATGTTGGCGTCAACACCTACATAGGCATTGTATAAGTTGGTTACAAACTTTACACAGTTTTTAAAGGCTTCACCACTCAAACCAAGATTGAAAGCAATTTTGCGAGCTTGGAAACCTTGTAATCCACCACCTGGGTGAACCCATTCTTTGAATATTTTTTCTGGTGTTTTATGGGCTACTTCTTCAATATCCATTCCACCTTCTGTGCTATACATAACCACATTCTGACCTTTTGCACGGTCTAAAAGAATGGATAAATAAAATTCTTTGGTTTCATTTGGACCAGGATAATAAACGTCTTGTGCAATCAAGATCTTGTTTACTTTTTTACCCTCTGGGCCAGTTTGAATGGTTACCAAGGTACCACCCAAGATGTTTTTGGCAATATTGCTAATATCTTCTAAGCTTTTAGCAACCGCCACACCGCGTTGTTCGGTACCAACAATTTTACCTTTTCCACGTCCACCTGCGTGAATTTGGGCCTTTACCACAGCAAAATTATTGCCGGTTTGGGTCTTGATTTGACGATAAGCTTCTTCCGCTGCCATCACAGTGTCAACAGCGATGCCTTCCTGTACGGGAACATTGAATTTTTTCAGCAATTCCTTCGACTGGTATTCATGCAGGTTCATATGTATAAAATTTTTGCGAAGATAGGAGAAACCGCCCTATTAAAATAGTAGAGAATAAATTGATGTTGTAACATATAATTTTATATTTTTGTTCTGCTCTTAAACATTAATACAAATAAATCTATGAAAAAATCAATTTTTGCTGTTGTCGCTTTGGCAATGACCTTGGGTCTTTCTTCTTTTGTTGGTGCTGATACCAAAAAAGACGTAGTGAATTACAATGTAACTGCTGAAAAAAGCCGTATTGACTGGATTGGTTCTAAAAAAGGCGATTTCCATACTGGCTATTTTCCTATTAAAAGTGGTTCTGTAGCTGTTGATGGCGGAAAATTAAAAGGTGGAAAGTTTGTCATTGACTTGGCAGGTGTTAAAGTTACCGATGCTTCTGCAGAACGTTTGACTGGTCACTTGAAAAGTGCAGACTTTTTTGACGTTGCCAAAAACGGAGAAGCAACATTTGAAATTGCTACTGTAAACTACACTAGCGATGCTTCAGCTGACGTAACAGGTACTTTGTCTATCAAAGGCGCAACTGTTCCAGTAAAATTTGTTGTAAACGTACGTAGTGCTGATGACAAAGGTTTCTTTGGTCAAGCTTTCTTGAACATTGACAGAACTTTATTGGGTGTTAATTATGGCCCAGGTCAAGTTTCTAAAGACGTTCAATTAGCAGTACATATCTTCGGTACTAAATAATGTAAAGCTATTCTAAAGCTATAAAAAAGCCCCGCATTTAATAGATGCGGGGCTTTTTATTTAGAATCAACCGATAAAATGGATGACTTATTTTTTTCTAATCACTCTTCACTCTTCATTCTTCACTCTTCACTCCCTTACAGGTATCTCTCTTTCAAGATATTGATATGGTGCAGGTTATGCCCAAAAATGATAAAACAAAGTGCATTTAATGTGCAGGGATGCCCACTGGCATTTCCAATAAAGTTTAATTGGTCTTTCTGAAAACTGGCCAATAAAATGTCCGTTGTTTTGCGGACTAACAAGTATTCTTCTTTTAAATCTGCTAGAGACCTGTTTGCAACAGGTGCATGTTGGGCATAATGGTTTTCATCAAATCCGGGCAGGGGAGTGGTATCTTTTCTAGATATTCTCAGCGCTCTGTAGGCAAAAATCCTTTCTGTATCAATCAAGTGTTGTACCATTTCTTTGATGGTCCACTTGCCTTCAGCGTAGGCGTAATTGGCTTTATCCTCCGGTATAGCACTGATATATGCAGCAATACTGGTTGGATGAGTGGCTAATAGGGCAGCAACAGATTCACCTGTTGCCAAGTCTGCATATCCCTGATAAAATGCGCCAAAGTCTCCGGCTAATGGTCTAGGCATTATTTGATGGATTTAGTTGT
>CAIZMD010000651.1 GCA_903933995.1 uncultured Bacteroidota bacterium | reverse complement strand
TACAACCTAGGAAGAGAGCAAAAAGGATGACTATGGTATAACGCGCGCTCATGGAATAATTTCAAATAGGAAAAATTGGGTGGTTTCAAAGAGTTGAAAGTTATTGTCTGCTACCATGACCAAGGTTTTGTGGCCATTGGGCAGGTTTGGACCAAAACACATACCCTCTACATTGTCAACATGCATTCCCAGGTTATCCATGTTCAATAATAATTTTTTGGTCAAGGGTTTTGCCGGTGGCGATGTTATCAGAGAAGCTTTCTTACTAATATCTTCCGCCTTGCTAAGGTCTACTTCAAAAATCTTGATGGTACAAGGTAGCCTACCCGTAGAAAAAGAACGCTCCATGACCAAGAGTTTGTTGTTTCCAATGGCAAAGATATCGGGCACCCCGTTCACTTTAAAAGCGGTTGCAGGGGTGGCAGGATACGCTACAGGATCTAATAGATACGCATACTGTGCGGTATTCTTGTTAGACTTTAGGTCATATTGGAAGATTCGAATCCAAGCCTTATTAGGCGTTAATTCGGCCCTTGGCCCGTCTTCATACAAGGGCTCTTCTACATTTACATACAAGGTTTTGAAGCCATTGTCAAATGTCATTCCTTCTAGCACCCCATTTTGTCTGGGTCCTTTTTCTGTGGCGTGCATGAGCAGGTTTGCGGGCAAGGGAAGGGTATCTATATATTGACCATTCAAACCCATACGGATAATGGCGGGGTTGGTTAAAATGGTTTCCTTTTCACGGATAATCCTTTCTCCTTCGGTGGTCCAAACCAATTGGTTCTTGGATGCGTCATAGCGAATAGCTTCAGGATCCGGCGTTTTGGCTGGGTCTTCTTTGGAAGAAGGATAGGCTTTGCCGTTTGCCTGCAACAAAGACTGCACAGTCAACCACTGAACCGAGTCAATGCCAGACTTACCCAAGGCCAACTTAACGGTATAAAATCGGGCAGGATTGATCGCGGACCTATCGTCGCAGATTAAAAAATACTGATCATTCTTAGCGTCATAGTCAATACCAGATAGCCCACCAATGGTGGTGCCCATAAAGGGCTTATTATGCGCCACATTATAATGACCCAATAGTTTTAACTGACCAATATTGGAATCAACAGGAGCCAGCGTTTTTCTGGTGACACAGGATCCCAACATGACAAGGGCCAATAAACCAAGACCTATTTTTTTCATACCAATTTATTGGGCAATAGACATTAAATGAGCGGCCAATTGTTTGATTTGTCCAGCTGCAATTTGAATTTGTTCTTGGGCTTCTTTCCAGTCTCTTTGTTCAATGGCTTCTCTAATCCCAGGCATGGTTTTTACGCCATAACCTGTATAAAAACCAGGGGCATAGATGGTATGTTTGAACCAAGACCTTCTGGGTAAACCTGTTGCAGACAATAATTGTTGCTCAGCGCGATACAGGCTGGCATTGGCTTTCTCGCTTAGTGTTCCGGTTTTAGCCACATATTGGTTCAAGGTTTTAGAAGCGTTTTCTAGTTCAGCCAAAGCGTTTTGAACAGGAGAAAAATCTATAAAAGGCACTGCGGGTTTAATTTTTGGAAGCTGTTCTTTTTCGGTTGGGTCAGCTGCCAATACATACGCTTTGCTATTGATCACTTCATTTTCAATCTGGGTATTTTCACGCAATTGATCCGAGGTGCTGCTCAATTCTTTTACATAACCAGCAATGGTTTTTTGCAAAATGGCAAAATTGAAAGGCAGTTGTTCTGCATCGGCCATGCGCAAAACAGCCCTACCGTTTACCTTACCCAAGGCTACCCCATAATTAAAACCGGGGTCTTTAAAACGGCTATAGTGGTCATAACTATCATAGATACTATGGTATTCACCACCGGGGTCTTCTCCACCAAAACCAATATTCAAAGCAGGAATGCCCAAGTGTTGGATAAAGGAAGAATAGTCAGAACCAGAACCCATGGCACCCAAGTGCAAGTCTTTTTCTTGCATTGCCGCTTGTTTGGCTTTTGGCGTAGCGGCTGATGCTACTTCTTCCGCTCTTTTTCTGTCAAAAACGCTGACACCAGTTTGTGGGTCCATCACGTCTTTAGCTGCTTCAAAGACCAAGGTTTCTAGGGCGTGAGATCCTTCTGCACCCAAAAAGCCGCGTCCATTACTATCTGAGTTCAGATACACCACTACTTTCTGTTGTAATTCAGCAGCATGGTCTTCTACCCATTCGGTAGAGCCCATCAAGCCCTGCTCTTCACCATCCCAAGCACAATACACCAGGGTACGTTTGGGTCTCCAGCCGGTTTTCAACAGTTCTCCAATGGCACGGGCTTCTTCTAGTTCAGCCGCCATCCCGCTCACGGGATCATTGGCGCCATTTACCCAGGCATCGTGGTGGTTGCCGCGCAAAACCCATTGGTCTGGGTAGGTAGAACCCTTGATTTTGGCAATCACATTATAGGCAGGAACTGTGTTCCAGTTAAAATCTACTTTCAAGTGAACCTTGGTTTTACCCGGACCCACATGATAGGTAAAGGGTAAACCACCCCTCCAAGCTGCTGGTGCAACTGGACCTTCTAAGGCTTCTAACAAGGGCTTAGCGTCATGATAGCTGATGGGTAAAACAGGAATTTTTAGCAAATTAGGGGCAGACAAACGGTCCAATCTTTTGGCATTAGCCGTAGAACCAATATTTGGAGTCAATGGGTCACCGGGGTAGATCACCATATCCATGATAGAACCACGTTGTACCCCATATTCGTTTTTGAATGCGCCTTTTGGATATACATCGCCCGCGCCATAACCATCATCCTGAGGATCAGAATAAATAATACAACCCAAGGCTCCGTGTTCTTGGGCAATTTTTGGTTTAATTCCCCTCCATGAGCGGCCATATTTGGCAATCACAATCTTGCCTTTTACGCTAATGCCTAGTTTTTCCAAGGTTTCGTAATCGGCGGGAACGCCATAGTTTACAAAGACCAATTCGGCGGTTACATCGCCATCGGCACTCCAGCAATTATAAGTAGGTAATTGGCCTTCTTGGTTAGAAGTACCGTCTTCTTTGAGAGCCGGCTCTTTCAATAAGGCTTTGAAAACACCAGGAGCCGTCATTTCCAAGACCCTTGTTTTGGGTGTAGGAAACAGCACCTGATAAGTTTCTATTTGAGCGTCCCAACCATATTGTTTGAACTGGGCCAAGATATTTTCTGCCACCGCCTTGCTACCGGGTGATCCCAAATGGTGGGGTATGGCAGACATGTCTTTGATATTCTTGCCAATGCGCTCTGCGCTAAGACCTGCGTCAAACTGTTGTTCAATTTGTTTTTGTTTGGCTGCGGAGGCTGCACTAAAACCGGTTATGGATGGTTGCGCAAGGGCAGAAATACTGAGCAAACCACTGCTCAGAATCAGGCAAAGGGTTTTGGAGGGCTTCATGTTCATCATGGTTCAGTTAGAATATTATTTGAATAAGGCTGGGTGTTCTTTGTTCCATTGGGTGGCATTCTGATAGGCTTTGGCAACTGTGATAATACTTGCCTCGTCATATAGTTTACCAATCAATGTGATACTTCTGGGTAATTGTTGGGCATTATAACCAATGGGAAAACAAATGGCTGGGTGACCCGTAAGGTTGGTAATGGCCGATTGATTGCCCCAATTGTTGGGACAAATAATGGCGTCATATTGCTCCACTACTTTATTAACCGCCTGCATGAGTAGGTAGCGTTGGCGGTTGGCATTGATGTATTCTACCGCTGGAATTAGTCTAGATACTCGGAAATTATTGGGCCAGTCAAATTGGTTTTGGCGGGTCATTTGATCATCAATGCCATAACGAGTAAACTCATCAAAAGCAGCGGCACATTCCGCGCTAATCACAACGTCCATGATATTATAATTGTACAACCCACTATCTGGAAAATTAATGGGAATCAATTCCACGCCTAGTTTTCTATAGGTTGCTAATACCTTAAACTCATTTCTAGTAGTATCAGTGATTTTGTCAAAATAGTTTTTGGCGTAGGCAATTTTTTTGCCTTTCAGACTTGCGGCGGGGCTGTAGTTAAAGGGCAGGTTTACCGCAGCTTGGTCCTTACCATCCGTTCCGTGAATAGCGGCAAAAACCATGGCAGCATCTTGGGCGCTTCTGCAAATGGGACCAATTTTATCCAGACTCCAACTTAGGGTCATGGCGCCAGAGCGGCTAATGCTACCAAATGTGGGTCTGAGTCCTGTGGCGCCACAGGTAGCAGAAGGAGAAGTAATAGAACCCCAGGTTTCTGTTCCAATAGCAAAGGGAATTAAACCTGCGGCAGTGGCCGATGCAGAACCTGCAGAAGAACCAGAAGATCCGTTTTTCAAATTCCATGGATTCTTGGTGCGTCCGCCAAACCAATAATCGCCCATGGCTAGAGCGCCCATGGTAAATTTGGCCACCAGCACGGCGCCAGCTTCTTTGAGTTTGGAATAGACAAAAGCATCTTCTTCAATCACTTGGTCTTTGTAAGGTGCCGCACCCCAGGTGGTCTTGGTACCCTTTACGGCAAAAAGGTCTTTTAAACCATAAGGAATCCCATGTAGCGGTCCGCGATATTTTCCTTTGGCAATTTCCGCGTCTGCTGCCCTAGCCTGTTGCATGGCTAGTTCCTCAGTTAGGCTTACCACACATTGCAGGGTATCGCTGTATTTTTTTAAACGCGCTATAAAAAATTGTGTCAGTTGTACGGAGCTGATTTTTTTGTTTTTGATTAGTGAAGACAAATCTTCTACAGAGTAAAAAGCTAGGTCCTCTGCGTTTTGGGGAAGGGAAATAGAAGCAGGAAAATTCCATAGAATGGGCTCCTGTTTGCTGGCAAATTTCATTCCTGGTAGCACGGGATTTTGCCAAAGACTCATGGGAACTGCATTGTCTAAATGCTGTTTGTGCATGAGCCTAAAATTTTCAAAATTCTCCATCACCCCACTGTACATGGTGTCCAGTTCTTTTTGGGTATAAGAAAGGTCCATGATTTTTGCAGCCGATCTAAGGTCGGCAATACGGATACTGTCCTGAGCCATGGAAACTTGTGTTGCCAATAACATCAGGCAAAAAAGCAGTTTTTGCATGGTTCCTAAGATACAATTTTATGGTCGTGCATCCACAAGAGGAATAATTTATAGCCAATGGATAGCACAATAGCCCCAGTAAACAAACCAATAAAACCCTGTAACAAGAAGCCCCCAATCACACCCAAAAAGATGACCAACATGGGAACCCTTGCACCCTTACCCAATAAAATGGGTTTGAGAATATTGTCAGAAAACATGACCAAGACAAAATAAACAGTCCACGCGGTAGCAAAAAAATGATTCTCTTGGGTATAGAGAAATCCAATCACACCAATGATGACCAAACCCGGACCCACTTGAATAATAGAAAGTACCAAAGCACAAACCGACCAGATGCCAGCGTGTGGAATACCCGCCATAAAAAATCCAAAACCTGCTAATAGGGTTTGAATCACCGCCACACCCAAAACGCCTTTCACCACTGAGCGAATGGTAGAAGTGGTCAATTGTAAATATTCGCTACCCTGACTACCCACCATACGGTTGAAAATAGTTTCCATAGCTGCTTCTGTTCCATTGGTAGCTAACAAAACCCCAGCGATGATTATAGAAAAAATCACTTGTAAAAAACTCATGCCTGTTCCTACTATGGCCATGAGAATGGTTTTGGCCACGGTCAATACCTGTGATTGGTATTTTTGAAAAATGCCCACCATTTGATTAGAAAGATTGTGTAGAAAATCATAGAGCTTGGTACCTATAATGGGCCAGGTCTTGATATTTTCACTGGGGTGATCCAAACTTATATTCCCCGATTCAATTTTTTGTTTAAAGTCTACAATGGTATCTGTAATGGAGGCCAAGAAAAGACCCGCAGGAACAAAAATGAATGCCAGAATGGCCAAAGTGAGTGTCACCGATGCCAATACTTTTCTGCCGCCCAATTTTTTTTCTAAAAAACGGTGGATGGGATAAACAGCTACGGCAATAATGGCCGCCCATAACACAGGCATGATAAAGGGAGACAATAGTTGAAAACAATAGAAAACCAAGAGAAACAATGCCGCAAGACGGATAATGAGTTCAATCAGGTGTTTACTGTTGTTTTGAATGGGATTATCCATGGGTTGTTTTTATGTTATAAAAGGAACCTAGTTCTCAATCAATTTTACCCAAACATATTCATCCTGCACTTGTCCGTTTTTAATGGCGGCCTTTCTTTTAATAGATTCTAAGTGAAATCCGTTTTTCCGCAAGACTTCCATACTGGCTTTGTTATGCGCAAAAACGCCTGCGTAAATTCTCAATGGGCTAAACTGTTGTTCCACATAGGCCACAAACAAAG
>CAIZMD010000650.1 GCA_903933995.1 uncultured Bacteroidota bacterium | reverse complement strand
TCCTAAAGAGTATTTTGGTGCATATAATCAGATAGTTAATTTTGCTGAGATGGATCTTAATGATGAGAACAATCAAGTAAGAATAATGAAACAAGCTTTATCTGATCAAGGATTTGATCCTGAAGATATAGATACAGAAATTGAAAGACTTCAAAACTATGGTGATCTTGAAAGCGTAGCTACAAAGCATCACAAAGTGTTGGTTAAAAAAGAAGCAGTTAAGCTGCAACAATTAGAACAAAAATCTGAAGCTGAGTTAATGCAAAAAGCTCAAATCAGAAATCAATATATAAATAATGTACAAGCCATCTTGCAAGAGAAGGTGAAAACAAAAGAGTTTGATGGGATTCCTATCAATCCAAAATTAGCAGGTGAACTACAAGACTTCTTATTAGTTGATAAGTGGAAAACTCCATCAGGAGAAACACTAACAGACTTTGATCGTGCTATTCTGGATATGAAAAGACCAGAGAACCATGCAATGAAAGTTAAGTTAGGACTTCTTATGAAGATGTTAGAGAAAGATCCAACATTATCAACTATACAAAGAACAGGCGTTACAAAGAAATCTAACGAACTGTTTGGAGAAGTTGCAAGACAAGTAACTAGAACAAAAAATTCAACAGCTAGTGGTTCAGGAGCTAAACCTAATTCATGGTTTTTATAACAAAAAAATAATTAATAATTAACAAAAACGAATAACAAATGGCAATTCAAACAATCCCTGGGTTAACAGGTTTTACTTATGCTCGTGTTGCGTCTATGGACAAACGTGCAGTAGGGAAACTTACAGACTCAAATCACTTAGAGAGTTTTCACTCAACTGAGCCAGCTGATTATGATAAAAAGATTATATCTTTATATACTCAGAGCTCATTGTACAGTAATGACTTCTTGGACATGATCAACAAAAGCACACCTTATTACATTGATAATAATAGTGATGCATGGAAATGGCAAGTAGCAGTTCCTTACAAATTCCCAAAAATTATTGACATTCCTGCTTCTACGCAAGAATTAATTGATGCTGGTAAAACAGGTATCGATGGTCAAGAATTTAGTTTAGTATTAGATACTAATGAGTTTTCTAAAAATGCAATTGTATCTGTAGGTACACGTCAGTATGGTCCACGTTTCTACGTGATCAAAGATCCACAACCATGGAATATGGGTTATCTTTATTCATTTACATTAGTAACTGACAATCCAACAGTTGACTTTGTAAACCCTACATTCTTACAGTATGGTGTTGAACTAGAATTAGTTGATGCTGCTATTGGTGAGTTTGATCAAGACTTATTAGGTCTTCCAAGATTAGGTGAGCAAATCACTATGTTCGAATCTTTAGGTTCTGCATATGGATATGAGCACAAAATCACTGAGTGGGCTGATGACAAAATGATGAGAGATTCTTCTGGTAAACCATTAGATATCTTAGTATATGCTCCACAAAGACGTAACCAATTACCTTTAACTCGTAATGATGTTAAATGGGAACCATTCATTGAGTTCTGGATGCGTAAATCAATGTTAGAATTGAAAGTTAAACGTATGATCTGGGCTAAACCAGGTACAGTGAAAACTAATGGTTCTAAACAAGAATTGAAACGTACATCTGCTGGTGTTTACCACAGAATGAGAAACAATGGTAACTTAGTACAATATAATAGAGGTGAATTCTCTGCTAACTTAATCCGTTCTGTATTTGGAGATTTATTCTACAGAAGAGTGGATGTGAAAGATAGACGAGTTAAAATGTATACTAATGAGGCTGGTTTTGACGTGTTCCAACAAGCTCTTAAAACAGATGCATTAAATTCTGGTCTTACTTTCATGGCTGATTCTGGAAACAGATATATGCAAGGAGAAGGACAACACATCACTTACAACTTTGCATTTGATGCAATGGTAACTCGTGAGACTGGACGTGTTGAATTGATTCACTTAAAAGAATTAGATTTACCACAAACTAACTTAGAGTTTGGACAAAACAAAAAATCTACTCCAGTATTTATGGTGTTTGATGTTTCTCCAATGTCTGATGGTTCAATGGTAAACAACATTAGAGAAGTACGTATGAAAGGTGCTCCTTCTATGACATGGGGTTATATTGATGGTACTCGTCACCACTTAGGTTTT
>CAIZMD010000649.1 GCA_903933995.1 uncultured Bacteroidota bacterium | reverse complement strand
CCAAAAGATACCAGCAAACCCAAGCAGGACAGTGCTTTGCTGGCGCAACAAAAATTAAAAGAAAAATATAGCCCGCTTGAAATGCAGGTGAAAGTTTATTATCAAAAAGACCAACCTACTGGCATTATTCTCTTGAAAAATGCCCGCATCATTACCATGAAGGGTGATGAAATTATTGAGCGTGGCGATGTTTTGATTGAGAACAATCGTATTAAAGCCGTGGGCAAATCAGGTTCATTAAAAATACCTGCAGGGACTAAAGTCATTGACTGTGCGGGTAAAACCATTACGCCTGGATTTGTTGATACCCACGCGCATATGTGGCCTTTCTGGGGCATGCACAAAGACAATATTTGGATCTATGCTGCTAACCTGGCTTATGGTGTAACAACCACCCGTGACCCACAAACAGCCACTACCGATGTACTCACTTATGGAGACATGGTAGACGCTGGTCAGATTCCTGGTCCACGCATTTATAGCACCGGTCCTGGTGTAGGATTCTGGTTGTATAACCTAACAAGTTTGGATCAAACCAAAAAGATCTTGGAGCAGTATAGCAAGTACTATAAAACCCAATACATTAAAATGTACTTGACGGGTAATAGACAAGCTAGACAATGGATTATTCAAGCTTCCAAAGAACAAAAACTCATGCCTACTACAGAAGGGGGATTAGACTTTAAATTGAACATGACCCATATGCTGGATGGCTATCCTGGTATTGAACATTCGCTTCCTATCTTTCCTTTGTACAAAGACTTAACCAAGAGTTTGGCTGCTAGTAAAACAGCGTTAACCCCAACTTTGATTGTGTCTTATGGTGGACCATGGGCAGAGAACTTTTATTATACTACCGAGAGTCCTTTGTATGATCCTAAGTTGAACCATTTTACCCCTTATGAAGAACTGCATAGCAAAGCTGCTAGACGCGCTGGTTCCTTGGGTGGTTGGTTTACCCCAGAAGACCAGGTCTTCCCCAAACACGCACAAGGTTTGAAGAGTTTGGTTGAACAAGACGGACTAGTAGGAGTGGGCAGCCATGGTCAATTACAGGGTCTGGGTTATCATTGGGAAATGTGGAGCATTGGTAGTGGTGGTATGAAACCATTAGACATGCTGAAAACGGCTACCATTCTGGGTGCTACTGCCTTGGGTTTAGACAAAGACCTAGGTAGTATTGAATCTGGTAAACTAGCCGATCTGGTGATCATGGATCAGAATCCATTGGCTAATATTCGCAATACCAATACCATCAAGTATGTAGTGAAAAATGGCCGTCTCTATGAGGGCAATACCCTTGACGAAATTTATCCAACACCGCGCAAACTTGACACAGGCTCTTGGACCAAACCCGTTCCTGTGGTGAATACGCCTGTTAAGCAATAATTGATTTAAATTCCCAATCATTTATAGAAGCATATGCCCATTTATGGCATATGCTTCTCCAGCTTGCCTAGAAAATACAATTTCATGACGTATTAGTAATGTTTATTACTTTTATAGTGGTTAAATTGCAACCGATTTTGCACCTTAAGTAATTCTATGCAGCAACTGGCTGACTGGTATTTTGCCCTAGTATTTTTTGTAACCCTCCTTGGCTTCATAGTTTCAGGAATCTTATTTTTTGTAAATAAAACAGATACTTTTTCATCTAGGTTATTGGCGGGTTTTTTGGTGAGTATTTGTATCATGGTCATGAACAATGAATTAATGGCCACCAAGTTCTTTTTGAACTTTCCACATTTTTGGCGAACCTCTGTTTTTGCTAGTTTTTGTTTTCAAGCATTTGGATATTTATATGTTCGTTCTGTTTTGGAACAGTCCTATAAATTTAAGAAATGGGATTTCCTGTTTTTTCTTCCAGCGATAATCTATCCCATAACCCTAATTCCTTTTTATATTTTACCAACGGCTGAAAAATTAGCCATCATCAAAACCATTATAGCAGACAACCGTTTGATTGCTGCAGAACCAGAGGGACTCCTACCCAAAGGCATGGGCACATTGACAAGATTAGCTTATGGGATTATATTGTCTGTTGCTCAGTTTGCCATGTTAATTAAATGGAAGCGAAAACTCAAGCTATCAGAAGGGCATTATGCACACAATAGGGATACTTTTCGTTGGTTGAATTATTTTACCTCCATGACATCCTCTTTGTATGTAGTCTTGTTTATTTCCGTTGTTTTTCAATTACAGATCTATTTTAGTATTTGGCAATTGCTGATTTTGTTTGCCACCAGCTGCAATTTATTCATCATTGGTTACCTGCTCATGAAACCCAGTATTCTTTATGGCATGACCGGATGGTTACAACGGCCAGTTGTAGTTGAATCCCTTGCAGATGACAAAATGACCCTTGTAGTTCAGAAAACAACTGAAGAAACTCCAAGAAATAGTTTGACTCCGGAACAGGGCTTGGCTTATAAATCTTTGTTAGAAACCCATTTTGAAGCAAACAAACCCTTTATCAAAGGAGGTTATACCATGGGCGATTTGTCCCGAGAACTTTCTATACCATCGCACCAGCTATCTGCTTTTATTAACCAGGAATATGGCAAGAATTTTAATGAGCTGATCAATAATTACCGAGTGGCTTATTTGGAAAAACTGGTTACTGAGAACCCAGAATACCTGAATTATACATTAGAAGCCCTTGGACAATTGGCCGGTTTCAAATCTAGAGCTTCATTTTATTCAGCTGTAAAAAAGAAAACAGGACTCACTCCAGCATCAGTTTTCAGTTCTAAGACTTCAGAATCTACCATTGTTCTGTCCTGATTTTCAAAATTGCTACATAAGTAACTTGGAAATTTTGCAATAAGGAAAGGTTTGGATTATTTTTATAGTATATATAACCAATCCTTTTTGTTATGAAAATTTCCGCAATCAAGTCCTTGCTGGTTGCCACGGTTAGCTTGGTCTCCTTGACTACCGAAGCTCAGCAAGCAGCCCCCAAATTTAATGGGGTAGTAAAATTGGACGTTAGGGATTCCAAACCCGATTGGGCACCCTATATCCGCAAAAAAGCCCCAGCTGGTTCTCCCAACATTTTATTCATTTTGTACGATGATACCGGATTAGGTGCTTGGTCTCCTTATGGTGGTAGAATCAGTATGCCTACCTTGGACAAACTGGCAGCTGATGGTCTTACCTATACCCAATGGCACACCGTAGCCCTTTGTTCACCAACCCGTTCTTGCATCAATACTGGTAGAAACCATAACCTGAATGGTATGGGTGCCATTACGGAAGGAGCTAACGGATTCCCAGGATATTCTTGCCAATTACCAGCGGAAGCTGCTACCATGGCCCAGATTTTAAACGACAATGGTTGGAGTACTTTTTGGTTGGGTAAAGACCATAACGTTCCTGAAACCGATTTGTCTGCTGGTGCCAACAAAAGCCAATGGCCTTTGCAGCAGGGTTATGACCGCTTTTACGGATTTATTGGTGGTGAAACCAACCAGTTTTATCCTGATCTAACTGAAGACAACCATGCTATTGAGCAACCTTATGGTCCTGAAAAAGGCTACCATTTGTCAAAAGACTTGGCTGACCAAGCCATTAAAATGATTGCTGACCAAAACTCAGCCAATCCTTCTAAACCTTGGTTTATGTGGTATTGTCCTGGTGCCAACCATGCGCCACACCAAGCTCCCAAAGATTATATTGCCAAATACAAGGGCAAATTTGACGATGGTTATGACGCTTATCGCAAATGGGTATTACCCCGTATGATTGCAAAAGGTATTTTACCCAAAGACACCAAGTTGACTGAGTTCAACCCTATGCCTGCTGATCAAGCGGCGGCAGGTGACTAT
>CAIZMD010000648.1 GCA_903933995.1 uncultured Bacteroidota bacterium | reverse complement strand
CAACTTTCATGGAAGCCTTAATATCCTTCTCTTTACTAGCATTAAATGGTTCAATATGAGAATAAGAAAAAGTAGTGCCCACGTTTAAATTTGACTGCATGGATTTTACAATTCTCCCACCCTCACTTTGACACAGTGCCGCATGATGGGCCGCCGCCAAAAAATTATTCAACCCACGCTTGCCTGGAGCATGCACCCCTAAAAAATATCCCGCCCCGGTAAAAACCATGGGTTCATTTAGAATCATCCAATGCTTGACTTTTGATCCAAAATGTTTAATACAGGTTTCTACAAAACTGCTAAACCATTGAATAATGTCTCTATTGGTCCAACCACCTTTTTCTTGTAAACTGAGAGGGAGATCCCAATGATACAAGGTAATCCAGGGTTCAATACCAAGTTCTAGGCAAAAATCAATTACGCGATGGTAATAATCAATTCCTGCCTGATTTACTTGTCCCACACCTTTGGGCAGAATCCGAGACCATGAAATAGAAAATCTATAATTGGGAATTTGCAACCTTTTAACCAAGGTTAGGTCATTGGTATACCTATGATAGAAATCACATGCAATATCTCCTTTATGATTATTGAGTATTTTCTTTTTCCGTTGAACAAAATCATCCCAAATGGAAGGTCCCTTTCCATATTTATCATGTGCACCTTCAATTTGATACGCTGCTGTTGATACCCCCCAGTGAAAACTGGAACCAAAATCTTTTGCTGAAATATTCATTATTAGTTGGTAAGCTGCTTGAGAATATTCCCAAAACTGCGGTGCTTGAATTGTTTCCAAGTACTGATTCCTTGACCAAGTACCTTGGCTGAACTCCTTGATTTTTGATAATTCTCTTTGATAAGTTTATTGATGACTTGCTCAGTTACCTCGGGAAAATCAACAATTATTTTCTTTTCAAGCCTAATCCATTGTTCTATTGATCCAATATGCTTTTGTTTTAAAGACTTTATTACAGGTACCCCCATTTCTTTGAGTGCAGCAGCATTGCAATGCTGTTCATATTGACCCTTCATTGGAATAACCAATAACTTTTTCTTCAAGAACAAAGCCTCGGCCGGTGTTTCAAAACCAGCTCCACATAGTATTCCTGTACTAGCAACCATACTTTGTACAAACAACTCATTATTGATGGGTTGAATATGAACATTCCTAACCTTATAATCTTTCTTGGTATGCTTGCTAAAAACCTGCCATTTTACATTTGGTATTTGAGCCAATACTTTAATAATTCTTTCATCACTATAGGCGGGAAGATATACCGTATAATGCCCTGCGTCAATTGGATTTGCCTCACGAATTTGAGAACGTATCACGGGTGTGAAAATCTGTTGATCGTATTGCTTAAAATGAAAGCCATATGAGATGTCTACAGGAGCGTAATTATGTAAAACCGCTTTACCAACTAAGTCTGTTTTTTTAGGCTTGGGCGATTTCTTATTTATGACTGCTGATTGATGACTTAACCCAATACAAGGTTTGTTTTTCAATTTACAAGCCCAAGAACTTACTGGTTCAAAATCACTAATAACTAAGTCATAATCTTCAACGGGCAGGGATTGAATCTCTTGGTATAACCTTTTAAGATTGCTTTTCCTATAAGTATCCATCAAGTCAATTCCACCCTTCTTACCAAAAATGAAACTAAGACCCTTGAACTTATATTTGATTTCATAAGGCAGGTCTACATCGGCTTGAATGCCACTAATCAAAATATCCACTTGACCTTTTTCTAATAAATAGGGTATAATGTCTCTTGCTCTGCTAAGGTGACCATTACCTGTACCCTGAATGGCATATAAAATTCTCATTACTGTTTCATTAAATTGAATTCTTCCAGCAAGCTGTCAAAGATTTGCTGATTATCAGGCTCATCCTCTTCAGTTTCTGTTTCTAGTTTCCACTGTTCATGATTAAAGCGATAGATGGTCCATTGACCATTTACATATTCTAAAGAAGTGAGATTTTCAATCCAATCACCACTATTGAGGTACATAATAGCACCATCTTGATTTTCAATTTGTCTCATTTCAGGTTGGTGAATATGACCACAAACCACATATTTATACTGGTTACTTATACCAATATCAGCTGCAGTTTCCTCAAAATTATTGATGAACTTAACAGCCGACTTTACACTGTTCTTGATTTTTTTAGACAATGATATTTTCCCTTTCCCAAAGACTTTTTCCGAAATAAAATTCACTAGCCTATTGATTAAAATCAATGTATCATACCCTACTGCACCCAATTGCGCCAACCATTTACTATGCTGCATGGTTACATCAAAAACGTCTCCATGAAAAAACCAAGCCTTGCCATCATCAGGCAAGTCTAATACTACTTTGTTTACAATTCTTAAACTTCCTAATTGCCAGCCTGTAAACTTTCTGAGCATCTCATCATGGTTACCAGGAATATAATAGATTTTGACGCCCTTACTCATCCAGTGCATTAAGTGTTTTACCACTTTCATGTGAGATTTTGGCCAGTACCTTTTACTGAATTGCCAAATATCAATGATGTCACCGTTTAGAATAACCGTTTTGGGTTTTACAGACTTCAGATAATGGAGTAGTTCTTTTGCGTGGCAGCCATATGTGCCAAGATGAATGTCTGACAAGACAAGTATATCAAGCTTCCTTCTTTTCTGCTCCATCAATGGATTTTAAGCAATTTGAAGCCCTGATATCCATTTAAAAAAAGGGGAATACTTGCATCTACTAGAATTTGCAGTAGAAAATAGCTCAGCTTTTTCATAAAGGGCGGTTTTATAGATACCGCAAATTAAAAGCTGTAAGTAACCAGAATGTTAAGACAATTTTACCAGATTGTTACCAAATTCCAATCTGAGCCTAATGATTAAATAGATTAGTAATTTTTTGTTTAATTATTTTACCCAGCTCCCTCATGATTCTTTTCATCAATTTCAAATCATACAAAGGAATAAATTGCCAATAATGTTTAAAGTTGAAAAGCCATTTAATTACAGACTTAAGGTCATTTTGCCAAAAACTACGTCTAACATCTTTAAAAAAAAGGCTGATTTCAATTGATTTGAAATCATTTTTAGATTCATTGAGTAAAACAGTATGGTCTTTCAAAAACTGTTTCAGCGCATTTGAAAAATCTCT
>CAIZMD010000647.1 GCA_903933995.1 uncultured Bacteroidota bacterium | reverse complement strand
TTATTACTATCATTCTATTTAGAAGCTGGAGCTCAGCTAAAACAGCCACAGTTTCCAGATTCCTTATTTACTACTTATTATCATCAACGGTATTCTCATTTTAAAACATTGCCAAAATCTGAGGGTAGTATCATTTTTTTAGGTGATAGTATTTCAGATGGGGCAGAATGGAGTGAATTGTTTGGAGATATTCGTTTATTGAATAGAGGTATAAGTGGAGATTTTTCTGTAGGTGTTTTAAATAGATTGGAAGAAGTCTATTCAAGAAAGCCAGCTAAAGTATTTTTATTAATTGGCATCAATGACTTAACCAGAAATATCACTACTGATAGTGTTGTAAAAAATATCATTTGGATAGTTGATTTAATAAAGGCAAACTCTCCCAAAACCAAAGTATATGTTCAAAGTGTTTTTCCTGTAAATGAAAGGTTTGGGAAATTTAGTGGACATACTTCTAAAAAAACACAAATTCTTGACCTTAATGAGCAGTTGTCTGCTATTTACAAAACACATCAATTTGAATATATTAACCTGTTTTCATATTTAGTGGATACCACAGGAAGGCTTAATGAAAGGTTTACCAATGATGGATTGCATTTGAATAGTAATGGTTATTTGAAATGGAAAGAAGTTGTTTTAAATCAAGTGTTTGATTTTCCAGAATTAATTCCAATGCCCCAAAAAATTCAGTGGGCAAGTCAGAAAGTTGCATTAAATGAATTTAAATCTATTTTATTTTCAAATGCTGCTGCAAACAAAATTGCTATTCAGCTTCAGGAATATCTTAGCACAAATAATTTAAAGACCAAGATTAGTCAGAAAAATGCTGTTGGAGAAAAGCAGATTGAATTGATTTTGAGCGATACATTTTCAAAGAAACATTTAACTGACGCTTATACAATTTCTGTAAAGAATACGTCAATCAAATTAATAGCAGGGTCTTTAAATGGATTGTTCAATGCTTTACAAACGTTTAAGCAAATAGCCATTCAAAGTGATATTCCTGTTGTTGAAATTGAGGATTGGTCAGCTTTTTCTTGGCGTGGATTTATGGTGGATGTTGGAAGGAATTTTCAGTCAATTCCTCAGCTAAAACAACAGATAGATGTCATGGCTAGATATAAGCTAAACATCTTTCATTTTCATTTAACAGAAGATATAGCTTGGAGACTTGAGAGTAAAAAATATCCGCAATTGACATCTTCAGTTAGCATGTTGCGAAACGCTGGTAAGTTCTATACTATTAAAGAAGTTAAAGAACTGATAGCTTATTGCAAGGATAGATTTATTACATTAGTTCCTGAAATAGACATGCCTGGACATAGTGCAGCCTTTAAAAGGGCCATGGGCTTTGATATGCAATCCGATTCAGGTATAGTAGCCTGTAAAAATATCCTGACAGAATTATGTAAAGAATTGGATGTTCCCTATATACATATTGGTGGGGATGAGGTAAAGATTACAAATAAGAACTTTCTTCCCCAGATGGCAGCTGTTTTGAAATTGAATCACAAAAAAGTGATTGCATGGGATCCTGGTGGGAATGTTCCTGAAGGGACTATTCTGCAAATGTGGAACGGCAAAACCAAGCCTAAAAATAATTATCCTTCTATTGACTCTAGACATTTATACTTAAATCATTTAGACCCATTTGATGGAGTTGCAGTAGCTTTTAATCATCAAATCTGTGATACTGTTACCGGTAGTGAATATAAACTTGGAGCTACCCTTTGTAATTGGCCTGATAGGAAAGTTTCACAAGAATCTGACCTCATTAATATGAATACCGTTTATCCGGTGATGCTAGTATTTGCTGAAAGGTGTTGGACTGGGAATGGGTATAAAAATTATATATCAGATATAGGTATTCCTGGTACCAATCGTTTTACTGATTTCCTTTCCTTTGAAAAAAGACTCTTAAATCATAAGACGCTTTATTTTAAGCATCTTTCTTTTCCCTATGTTCAGCAAAGTCAGAATCAATGGAAATTAATAGGTCCATATCATAACAATGGTAATACCGCAGCATCTTTTGACCCAGAATCTCCCAGTTATTTTCAAACAAACAATCTTGATAACAATTCTAGTTTGATTGGAGGAACTATTTGGTTAAGACATTTTTGGCATCCATTAATTCAGTCTCATTTACCCAATACTCCAGATAGTAGTACCTATTATGCGGTTAGAAAAATATGGGTAGATACAGATAGGGTTAGGGACTGTTGGATTGGCTTTAATAACTTATCCCGTTCTACAGCAACAGATTCTCCTCCCTTGAATGCTTGGGACTATAAAAACAGTAAGGTATGGGTAAATGGAAATTTAATTCCTCCTCCTGTTTGGCAAAATGCTGGCAATCCGGGTGACTTAGAAAAGCCATTAACTGACGAAGGCTATGAATACAGAATGCCAACTAAGGTACTGTTTAAGAAAGGTTGGAATACTATTTTAATCAAAGCTCCTGTTGGATCATTTGAAGCACCCAAATGGAATAATCCTGTTAAATGGATGTTTACTTTTATTCCTATAGATTAAGCTATTTCAATTGCGCATCTAACTCTTTCAAAAACCGCTCTGCATTCGTTAAATGCAATTGCTGCTTTTCAGGACTCATTTTATCAAATGATTTCACCAACATGCCCAATCTTGGATTTTTCAAAAAGAAATCTCTGTGCACATGCATGAATCGCCAGAACAAGCCATCCCAAATGGGTTGCCAATCTCCTTTAGGATAGTCACTCATTTTCATTAAGTAATTACTACCGCTGATATAAGGTTTGGTAGTCATTAAACCCCCATCAGCAAATTGGGTCATGCCATATACATTGGGTACCATCACCCAGTCATAAGCATCAATAAAGAGTTCCATAAACCACTGATATACTTGATCAGGATCAAATTCACAAAGCAACATAAAATTACCTAGCACCATTAGGCGTTCAATATGATGAGAATATCCGGTAGCTAAGATCTTTTTAATGGTTGCATCAATAGGTGTAATGCCGGTATTCCCTGTCCAAAACCCCTCAGGTATTTTTCTGCTAAATTTCCAATAATTGGTTGTGCGTTGTTTACCGCCCTCTCTTTCATACACTAAGTGAATAAATTCTCGCCAACCCATAACCTGTCTGATAAATCCTTCTAGGGAATTGAGTGGAATCTGGTATTGTTCCGCTTGTTCAATTACCCTGTCCAATACCTGTTGAGGGTTTAATAAACCAATGTTCAGCATAGGCGTTAACACCGAATGATGCAGCACTGTTTCATTGGTTACAATGGCGTCTTCAAAAATGCCAAAATGTTCAAAGCGATTTGCAATAAAATCTTCCAACCATTGCTGCGCTTCTTGAAAACTAATCACAAACAAATGTGGCCCATTGACTGTTCCATAATTATTGGGAAAATGCTGCTGAACATAGGTTCTAGCTTCTACTAAAAATGCATTGTCCCCAAATTGCTTCATAGCTGGCGCGATGCCTTTTTTTGGAAAGGGTTTTCTATTATCCGAATCAAAAGTCCATTGGCCACCAAGGGGTTTTCCATCGGCTTCTAACAAAAGTTTTCGTTCTTTTCTTTGCCAAGTATAAAAATCAGTTTGAAAATAGGTTTTCCTTTTGCTAAAATAAGCGTCAACAGATGCTTTACTATTTAAAAAATTAGGACTCTTATGAGTAATTAATTTGATTTTTTTTGCAGCACAACTCTTTGTGATTCTTTGTTCCAACCAATCATCCGCCAAAGCTGAAACATGAATTTCTGTTGTTTGTTCAATAGCCAATTGTTTGACCAATTCCCTACAATCTTGTAATGGGTGATTGCTGTCAATATATATTACCTGATAGCCCTGTGCTATTAACCAGTCTTGGTAAAATTGCATACTGGCCCTGTGTAGGACCAGTTTCTGTTTGTGAAATCTAAATTGCTTGAAAAACAACCACTCTTCTACCAAGTAGATAGTTCTGCCTTTTTGCAAAGCAGGATGTTCTTTGAATAACTGATGCGGAAATACCAAACTAATAGCCACTGACATGATCCTTTAACAGGTATCCAGAACCAATTGTTCGGTCTATTGGCTTTTATTCCACTATGGCTTCTGCCTCAATCTCTACCAAATAATCATCCCCAATTAAATTGGCTTGTACCATGGTATTGGCAGGTTGAATCTCGGCAAATCTTTGACCATGCGCTCTTGCAATGGGCTCCCACTGGTTAATGTCTTTGACAAATACACGTGTTCTTACAACGTCTTCCAATTTGCCACCCAAGGATTGAATGGCCCCTTCTATTTTGTCAAAAATAAAATGTGCCTGAGCTGCAGGATCATTACCCCCAATCACTTGATTTCCATGGGTAGCAGTAGTGCCTGAAACCAATATACGGTTGCCCTTTCTTACAGCACGGCTATAACCTGCCATAGATTCCCAACTAGTGCCCGATAGGGCCTTGGTTTTACCATTGTTATCAGCATATACAGGATAGGGAAGCGGAAAATCTTTTACATGATGACTCAGGTCTCCAGTAGCCGTTAAATAAGGCGGCTTTCTGTATTCATCACCACAGTCTCCTGGAATGGATTGACCCTTTGCCAATACGCTTTTGATTTGAGCTAATTCAGCCTCGCTTAATTGAATGTCCAAAACTTTTTTGTTCTCTAAAATATGTTCAGAAACGCCCATTCTTGCCCCTATGATCACGCCCCCAACAGCGGGTTGTTCTTTAATATAAGCACTGGCAATGGTTGCTATAGAAACCTTGTGTGCTTGCGCGATGCTATATAATGTTTGTAATAGCTCTTGATACCAAACCCATCCTCCAGCAGCGTCTATATAACGCTTGTATTTCATTTGAGACCAAGTTAATGAATCGTTGATAGCGGGTTCTGGTTGGTTCAGCCACCTCTCACTAAAGAAGCCCCCACCAACAGTTCCAAAAGCCAAGAGTTTTACATTATGTTCTAAACAGGTAGCTGTCATTTTTCCTGCAGCACGTTGATCTAATAAGGAATAACAAACTTGGTTACTGACAACTTTGATTCCAGACTGAATCACCATATTCAAATGTGCTTCGTCAAAATTGGTGAGTCCCAAATTAGCAATCAATCCTTCTTCTTGCAATTTTTGCAACCCATACAAACAATCCAGCCAACTAGGATGGGCATAATTCCACGCATGAAATTGCATAAGTTGAATTTGATCGGTTTGTAATCTGGTCAAAGCTTTTTTTACAGCTGCTTCAATTTGTGTGGCTGTAATATTACCAGGGCTTGGAACCCATTTGGTTAGAAATTGAACATCGCGCAAGCCATAGGTTTTTCTAAATACACCCACCACTTCTTCAGCAGAACCATAATGATCTGCCATGTCAAAACTGGTAAAGCCTTGTTCATAGTAAGCGTGCATGGCTTTGGCGGTTGCAATGGGGTCTACTTTGTGATTGTCTCTTTCTAAATCGGCAATCTGCCATAGACCAATCAATGCTTTTGAAATGCTAAGATTATCACTAAGTCTGGTACTTTTCATTGGATTATTTTGAAGGCTTATTCAGCTGGTAATTCTTTAAAATAATTGGTATTGGTCAATCCTGTTTTTTTCAATTGATGCCAGTACCAATAAAAGAGGATGCTAGCAAATAACATGACCAATGCACAAACATAACTGGCATGAAAATACCAAGCTTTTTGTTCAGTGGCCAAATCATTTTGAATATGGATCAATAATAAAAAACCAAGACTGATGATGCCCAAAATGGCAATCATTTTTTGGAGCATGGGGTTTTTAATCACGGCTATTTGTTTTGCTAGCACTGGATTATAGTGTTGTATTAACAATACAGATAAGCAGATCAAAATAAAATTAATCAACATTGACATGACCATGATATCAATACCTAAAAATATATCGCTGGCAAAATGGCAACCCAAGATTCCAATACTTGAGACCATACCACTAAAGAGAATGGCCCAATGTGGTGTTTTGTATTTGGGATGCACATTGGTTAACCAAATTGGAAACAGTTGATCCTTTGACCAAGCAAAACATAGTCTTGATACAGATAGCACCATGGAGGGGAGGTCTTTGAGTAAAGCAATGCTAGCTCCCAACATAATGAGCACAGACCAAAATGGGGGTAGTACATAATTCAGTAGGGTGGTAGCAGAAATGTCTTTGCTATTGGCTAAGTCTCTTACAAAATTCCAAGGCACTATTCTATACACTGCAAAACAAAACAACAAATAAAATAGGGTAACCGTAACAATGGTGATTAGAATAGCTCTGGGCAAGGATTTACTGGGATTCTTTGCTTCTCCACCTGCTTGTGCAATGGAATCAAAACCAATAAAACTGGCAAATAATACAGCAGCTGCGCTTAAAAATTGTTGCCAATCAAATGAACCTGCTTCTCGGTGAATTTGAATGCCGTCTTTTTGAAAGACACCTTGAATAAAATCAGTTTCTGTATAGATGAATCCAGCAATGATAACTATACTCGCTAATAAAAAAGTAATCAACACTAAACCAATAATGGTGAACTGATAGGTTTGAATGCCAAAAATATTGATCAGGATAAAACTCCATAATAAACCAAGTGACAAGAATAATCTGGTATTGGGTTGGTCAAAAAACTGAGCCAGCGCCTTCCAGTCTTGCGTAATGCATACATCGCGGAAAAATGGTAAGACCATATAGGAGACTACACCAATCACTATGGATAAGCCAAACCATTGTGAGAAGCTGGCAACAAAACCCCAGTATGGGTGTATAGACCTGCTAGCATAGACATAACTACCACCCGCTCTGGGCATGGCACTGGAGAGAATGGCATAGCAGATAGCCGCAAATAGCGCAGGAACTGACGCTGCTAGAAAAGCAGGTAGAATATAAGGACCAATGCCAGCCACATTTTTTTGCAGCATGAATGGAACTATATAGATAGATGCCCCAATCATGGATGAAATACCGGTGGCTACCAATCCTGTAATGCTAATATTCCTAGATAGAGTGCTTTTTTGTTCCATTTTGCCAAATTCTGCTATTGGGCAATTTAATCTTAATTCCTTTATTAACAATTTGTTATCAGCGTTATTCTAGAATAGGGTTTTATATATCTTGCCGCACTGAAATTATTTTAGTTTTAACCCCCATCTAATGAAAAAAATTTTTGTATTAGCGCTAGCTAGCGCCTTTGTATTTGGTTGTACCAAGAAAATGGAGATTACTGAAACCATTGTCCCATATGTACATGTTCCCGTTAAATACACCATTAAGGAAGATTTTGAAATGGGTTCAAAAGCCGCCTATGCAGTGGCAGATGTTTCCATTAAAACAGGAACTTGGAATTTTGATGATGGTCTTTTGGGAAGTACAGCTGCCGACATCAAGAATGAGCTTCAAGCTGTTAGACTTAGAACAGGTAAAATAGGAATGAACTTTGATGTGGATAGTATCAATGCTTTGGTTATTAAGCATGCCCAATATGGTAATGATGCTGCTTCAGTTGTTTCTGTTTGGATCTCTGAAGACAAGGGAACTACCTATACCCAATTAGGGGCTAACTTAAATACGAATAGTAAAACCTTTATTTCAGATACTTTTAAGATTACAGTTACTAAACCAGTTAGGTTTCAGATTAGAAAAACTGGTACCACAAGGGTCAATATTGATGATGTAACTTTTATTGGTGCGGGTAACCCTGGGATTATTTTCAAGGAAGTAGTTGACAATATTAAAGACACAGTTAATTACTCCACACCAGCACCTGGTAGGGGTTTTCCCAATGGGTCAGGTATTGATGTTCCACCAGTAGATGGAGATAATAGCAATTTATTGTTTGGGAATCCTTCAAATGCTACATCTACAAGTGTAGCAATTGAAAATTATTTAGTTGATTTTAAATATTTTACAACATCGCATAGTAGCTCAAGAAATACTCCAAACTGGGTGTCTTGGCATTTAGACGCGTCCAATGTTGGTAGCACTTCTAGACAAGACAATTTTGCAGCATTTACTGGCTTTCCAACTGATTTTTACCAAGTACAAAGCAATAGTTTTAGTGGTTCAGGTTTTGACAGAGGTCATAATTGTCCTTCTGCTGATAGAACCAGTTCTGTAGAAGCAAATTCTGCTACCTTCCTAATGCCAAATATGATTCCACAAGCACCGAATAATAACCAACAAACTTGGGCATCTTTGGAATCCTATTTAAGAGCAGAAATGCAGAAAGGATACGAAGTGTATATTATTATGGGTAGTTATGGAAAAGGTGGAACAGGATCTAATGGATATGCTGAGACCATTAATAATGGTAAGGTAGTGGTTCCTAAAAGAGTTTGGAAAGTTGCTGTAATTCTTCCGGTAGGTAATGCAGATCTTTCTAGAGTGAATGCCAATACCACTGTTTTGGCAATTGATACTCCTAATGAGAATGTGATTGATGCGGATTGGAAAAAGTATATTACTACTATTGATGCAATTGAAAAAGCAACATCGTATGATTTATTGTCAAAATTGCCTTTAGATCTTCAAAAAACATTGCAAGCCAAATTGTATATTCCATAAAACAGCATAAAAATAGCTTCAGAGCCCCATCATGTTGATGGGGCTTTTTTAACTCCCATATTTGAACTATCCATTACAGTTTCGTACAATCGTTTGCGCAAGATTTAAACGGGAAATGGCCGGAATTTTTAGTAGCATTGGTGAGTTTTTGAACCATCAATGCTTCTAATATGAAATCTTTAGCTGGTCTGATTTGCCTGATTCTTTTAAATGCTTTAACCTTGAATGCTCAAACAGGTTCTAAACCTGTTGCAACGCATCAATTCAAACTGGGTAAGGAAGACTTTTTATTAGACGGGAAGCCCTATCAAATTATTAGTGGAGAAATGCACCCTGCCAGAATTCCACGCGAATATTGGCGCCATAGAATTCAAATGGCAAAAGCAATGGGATGTAATACCATTGCGGCCTATATCTTTTGGAATTTTCATGAAACCACAGAAGGGGTATTTGATTTTAAAAGCAATAACAAAGACATAGCTGCTTTTTTAAAGCTTTGTCAAGAAGAGGGCATGTGGGTGATTTTCAGACCTGGCCCCTATGTGTGTGCGGAATGGGATTTTGGTGGTATTCCTCCCTATTTATTAAAGATTCCAGACATTAAAGTGCGCTGTATGGATTCTAGGTACATGAGTGCAGCTACAAGGTATATCAATCGTTTGGCCAAAGAAGTAGTGAATCTGCAAGTGAGTAAAGGTGGTCCTATTTTAATGGTTCAAGTGGAAAATGAATATGGTAGTTATGGCAATGACAAAGTCTATATGGAAACCCTGCGTACACTTTGGATGAACAATGGATTTAATGTTCCATACTATACTTCTGATGGCCCTACTGCATATATGTTGGATGCTGGAAATATAGACGGCGCAGCCATTGGTTTGGATAGTGGTGGAAACGAAGGCGATTTTGCCCAAGCCAAAAAACACAATCCCAATGTACCTGCATTTAGTGGAGAAACTTATCCCGGTTGGTTAACCCATTGGGGCGAAAAATGGGCAAAGCCCGATACCAATGATTTGAAAAAAGAAATCACCTATTTATTGGATCATAAAAAATCATTTAATCTATATGTTGTGCATGGTGGAACCAATTTTGGTTTCACGGCTGGTGCTAATGCATTTTCGCCTACGCAGTATCAGCCTGATCTAACTAGTTATGATTATGATGCTCCTATTAGTGAACAAGGTATGGCAACGCCCAAATTTTTTATGCTGAGAAGGATGATTCAGTCATATACTTCAAAACCGTTGCCTGCTATTCCAGCACCCATTAAAACCATTAGCATTGCGCCATTTGAATTGCAACAAGTGGCTTCTATTTGGGACTATCAACTACCGAGCATCGCTTCAGCGCAACCAAAAACCTTTGAGGCATTGGGTCAAAATCAAGGGATGGCTATTTATTCTACCACATTGATTGGTCACAAATCAGGTAAGTTGAAAATTTGGGAACCACATGATTATGCGTTGGTTTTTTTGAATGGAAAATTTATTGATACGGTTTATAGAGACGGGGGTAATTGGGAAGTTGTTTTGCCAAAATCTGATGTGAAAAATCCTGTGTTAGAAATTGTGATGGAGGGTATGGGTCATATTAATTTTGCGCAGTTTATGCACGATAGAAAAGGGATTACAGATAGGGTTACCCTCAATGGGATGACACTGATGAATTGGCAAACCACTTTGCTGCCTATGGATGAAGCATTTATGGCCAAGCATCCTCCTGTTGCTGTTGCAAAACCGATCAAGGATAAACTATGCCATTTTTATAAAGCATCATTTCAATTAACTGAGATAGGAGACACATATTTTGACTTGTCAAAATATAGTAAGGGAATGGTCTATGTAAACGGCCATAACCTTGGCCGCTATTGGAATATAGGACCACAACAAAAAATCTTCTGCCCTGCACAATGGTTGAAAAAAGGGAATAATGAAATCATTGTTTTTGACTTATTACAATCATCATCAGCCCCAGTATCTGCAGGTGCTACTTTAGAATAATATTTTAAATTTCAGTCATGAAAAAATGCTTTTTTACTCTGATGCTTTTGATAAGTATCAAAATGCTTTCAGCTCAAGAACCAGCTATCATACCCCAACCGGTATCTCTTAAAATGGAATCTGGTGTTTTTGTATTAGACGCTTCTACTGGTATTAG
>CAIZMD010000646.1 GCA_903933995.1 uncultured Bacteroidota bacterium | reverse complement strand
CCATCGCGGTGGTGTTTGCGATAGGCCGAGATAAAAGCATTATCTGCCTTGTCAAAATAGTTCATCATACCATGGTGTAAGGGAACTCCAGCGCGTAGAATAGTGGCCAATACTGGTTGTTCCACCAATACTTTGCTCTCATGAATGCCCAGTGGAGTAGGGGTTTCCTGAATTTTCCAAGGAAGTTCTTTGCTAATCTCATAAGCGGCAATCTCTCCAATCCGCTCTAAGTTTCTACGGAAACGCATACGGTCTCCTTGCACATTAACATCCCTCAATTCCGATACCCAGTTGCTTACTAGGCTGTGTTGTTCACTTAAATTTACAATCATGATATAGGTATTTGAACTTAGATTTGGGTAGTCAAAACTAAAATCAAACCACTGTAATAGGAAATTTATGTTTTACAAGGCCATTGGACTCATGAGTGGAAGCAGTTTAGACGGGCTTGACCTGGTATTTGCCGAGTTCACAGAAATAGGTGGAAAATGGGAATATGCCATTAAAGCGGCAGCCTGTTATCCTTATAGTACGGAGTGGCAGACTCAGTTGAAAAATGCCACCAGCCTTTCTGCTTATGATTACCAGCTATTACATACCAATTACGGAAGGCTTCTGGGAGAGGGCGTGAATAGATTTATCCAAGAATTTGATTTAGCACATCAAGTACAATTAATAGGTTCCCATGGTCATACCAGTTTTCATGTACCAGAATTGGGGATGACGGGTCAATTGGGTTGTGGGGCAACTATTGCCGCAACCACGGGCATCAATACAGTAAGTGATTTGAGGATCATGGACGTGGCCCTTGGTGGTCAAGGTGCACCCATTGTTCCTATGGGAGAAAAATTATTACTTGATAAATATGCTTATCTATTAAACCTGGGAGGTATTGCCAATATTACTGCCAATAAGGCAACTGGTTATTTGGCTTATGATATCTGTGCCGCCAATAGGGTCATGAATATTTTCTGTGAACAAATTGGCAAGGAATATGATGCCGGTGGCGATATAGCCAAGAGCGGACAATTGCACACAGGATTATTAACCAAACTAAATGGCTTGGATTATTACAAGCAACCCTATCCAAAGTCCTTGGCCAATGATTTTGGAACTGACCAAGTGTATCCACTGATTGCTTCTTACGAATTGTCTATTCCAGATGCTTTGAGAACCTATGTTGAGCATATTGCTATGCAAATTGGCTATGCCATTAATGCATTACAAGGAGGGAAAATTGAGGACCAAGCTTCCATGTTGATTACGGGTGGTGGAGCACATAATTATTTCTTAATTGAAAGAATTGCAGTAGCAGTTAAACCACTTGGTATAGCTGTTGCCATACCAGAACAAGAATTGATAGACTTTAAAGAAGCACTAGTCATGGGCTTATTAGCCGTGCTACGTTGGCGGGAAGAAAACACGGTGTTACACAGTGTTACTGGTGCCAAGAGAAGCAGTATTGGTGGAGCCGTTTGGATAGGTCAAGAAGCTTGATCCTGCACCAAGGGAATAAAGCTAAAATTATCTCCGTCAAACAGTCCTTTGTCACTTAGTTTCAGGTGAGGAATCACCAATAATGCCATAAAACTCAAAGTCATGAACGGTGCTTGTAGACTGGATCCTAGGTCTTTGGCCATGCGGTCAATCTTGGTATAAGCAGCAGCAACTTGGTAACCATCATCAGTACTCATGAGTCCTGCTACAGGCAAGCCCAAAACAGATTCCAATTCACCATCAACCACACTCACACCACCCCTTTCTTTGATCACCAAATTAATGGCTTTTGCCAAGCTAACATCGTCTACGCCAACCGCTACAATATTGTGACTATCGTGCGCCACGGAAGAAGCAATGGCTCCACGTTTAAATCCAAAATTTTGAATAAAACATTTGGCAATGGGTGCTGCATGATATCGGTTTACCACTACCATTTTTAATAAATCTCTATTGGTGTCACTCACCAAATTTTCGGCTTCTAAACTAGGTTCTAACCAAAGTTTGTTGGTGATTAATTGACCATCCAAAGCTTCCATCACGGGAATCTTTCCTTCAATCACAGGATATGCATTTGCTGCAATGATCAAGTCTTCTGCTGCAATGGCTGCGCAATCAAATTGGTTAATAGCTATTTCAGGTACAGATGCAATCAAGCTCTTGCCATTCTCTGCCACCAATTGACCATTGATATAAGTTTGTTTGATGATAAAATTGGTCAAATCATCTGTAACAATAAAGTCAGCGTCATCGCCTTCACACAAAAGTCCCATGTCAAGATCATAGTGTAGCACAGGATTCACGGATGCCGCGCGAAGAACCAGGAACAAATCAATTCCCTTTGCCACCGCGCGCGCGCAAAGCTGATTAATATGACCCGCTTCTAAACTATCTGGGTGTTTGTCATCAGAGCAGAACATAACCAAATTGGGATGGTCTTCTAATAGTTCAATCAAGGCTTCAAAATTCTTGGCGGCACTACCTTCCCGGATTATGATCTTCATGCCGTGTTCCAATTTATCCAAAGCTTCTTCCTTGGTAAAACATTCGTGGTCAGTAGAAATACCTGCTTCAATATAAGCTTTGGCAGTGGCGCCTCTTAGCCCAGGTGCATGCCCATCAATGGGTTTGTTGAGCGCGTGTGCCGCCCTGATTTTTTGCATCACTTGCTCGTCTTGATTTAGTACACCCGGAAAGTTCATCATCTCACTCAAATATTTGATCTCAGGTTTTTCCAACAAGGCTTTTACGGCAGCAGCGTCTAGGCTTGCACCGGCTGTTTCAAAAATGGTGGCAGGTACACAACTAGGTGCGCCAAAATTAAATTTAAAAGGTACTTTTTTGCCATTATTGATCATGTATTCCACCCCTTCCAATCCACAAACATTGGCAATTTCATGGGGGTCACTCACCGTAGAAATGGTACCATGTACCACGGCCAATCTGGCAAATTCACTGGGTATGAGCATACTGCTTTCAATATGTACATGCGCGTCTACAAAACCGGGTAAAATATAGTTGCCGGCTTGAACTGGTTCACCCGTTTGTTGAATAGATTGGATCTTTCCATCTACTATTTCCAAACAGACATGGTAGATAGATTTTTTCCAAACGTCTACTAGATTTCCGCTGATCTTGAAACTTGCTTGTGCCATGGTTTACTTATACTAAATTTGAAGGTAGAACATATCTAAAACAGACACATGAAATTTTTCCCACTACTAGTACTTATTTGCTTCTCCTTTGCAAATATTCAGGCCCAAAACTTGGATTCCGTGATCAACAAATTTGAAGCAACCTATGGTGGCAGAGAAAAATTAAAAGCGCTGAGTTCCATGCAAATGGAATCTGTTTTAAAATTGAGCATCATGGGTCAGGCCCTAGAGATTAACTTAAATACAGTGAAAGAGAATGGCAAATTGTTCCGCAGAGATATGGCGGGTATCATGGGCATGGGTTCTTCATATACGCTAGTGACTGATACGGCAGGTTGGGCCTATATTCCATCCCTTCCTTCTTTTGGTGGTTCTGAAGCCACTAAACCCGCGCTACAAAAAATGACTCCCGATGAATTAGTAGGTCAACAATTTGAAATGGATTGTTCCGGACCATTTGGTCCATTGGTAGATTATGCAGCCAAAGGGAATAAAGCTGAATTATTGGGGATTGAGAAATTAGACAAACAGGATTGTTACAATATCAAGCTCACGTTAAAGTCAGGACAGTTTATCCAATACCTGATTAGCACGGCAGATTATCATGTATTGCAGGTCAGTGCCGTGGGCGATATGGCAGGCAATCTCACAGGT
>CAIZMD010000645.1 GCA_903933995.1 uncultured Bacteroidota bacterium | reverse complement strand
CTACAAACACAGAATCGTTTAAGGTATTAAGTGCTTGCAAAGGCGTATTGGTTCTAATTCTTCTAGAAGTACACACTTCTCTGGTAGCTCCATCAAAACTAATCATGGAAGGATAAGGTGCTGATCTTTTCCAATAAGTATATAAAGACCTTCTGTATTGGTCAGCACTATCACTTTTTTTCCAGTAAGCACCATTCCAAGGCGAGTTCCAAATTCCTTCTGGTTGATAAGGCATCACACCAGGACCATACATTTTATCACTCATCAAACCACTCACTGCCAAAGCCTGATCCCTCATCTGTTCTGCGGATAATCTGACCCTAGGACCGCGAGCGTATAATTTATTGTAAGGATCTTTTTGCAAGGACTCTTGATTCTGATTAGAAGCCTGTTGGTAAGTAGCACTCATCACTATTTCTTTCATCAACTTTTTCAAATCCCATCGGTAATCATGCATGAGTTGCCAAGACAAATAATCCAATAGTTCCTTATGCGTAGGGGCTATCCCTTGCGTACCCATGTCTTCTAAGGTTTCTACAATTCCTGAACCAAAAAACTGTTCCCAAATTCTATTCACCATGGTTCTTGCAACCAGTGGATTTTCTGTGCTTGTCATCCATTTGGCCATACCCAAACGATTATTAGGAAGACCTGCAGGAATCTTGCCTAAAGATTCCGGAACACCAGCTTTCACAGCTTTCCCCTTGACCAACCAATTGCCTCTAACAAAAACCTGAGTAGCCCTTTGCATATTGGCAGGGTTCTCCACCATAATGGGTGTCTTGGTCACATCCTTTGCATGAATCAGGTTTCTAAATTGAGCAAATGCACTATCATATCCCGGCATGCCTTTTCCAGGAAATGGATTAGTAGGATAAAACCAATCAAATTGCATTCCTGATTCTTCAGGAGTAGCAAGACCTGGATTCTGGTATTGAAAATATAAATCGTGTACACCCTTGGTGGCTAGAATGGGCATGGTGCCTAGGTTCCAGCCATTCTTGGTAGCTGGCACTTGTAATCTTCCAATAACAGGACCATCCGTTTTGTCAATTCTAATTTCCCAGACGCCTGCTGGTTTGCCACTGGTATACCTAAATAAAATTTCTGATTTTCCTGTAAGATCTACATGTGGCAGTCTAGCTTTTGCATGGTTACGCAGGACCAACCATTTAGTATCGGCCAGCGCCGCATTTTCCAATTGGTCTGCTTGAATGCTATTGATGGTTGGCTGACCTGTTTTAATAAAAGATTGCAAAGACTTTGATTGGTCTTTGGCGTATTGGTCTAACCATTTTGTCAATGCCAAAAATTGCACACTGTCTTTGTTGTGAAACTCCCTATAAGTGGGATACTCGTCATAAGTATCTTCATCTCTGGTATTGTTAAAGAATGCTAGGAACTGATAATATTCTTCCTGTCTAAATGGATCATATGGATGACTATGACATTGCACACATGCAAATGTGGTGCTCATTAAAGTTTCCCAAGTGGTGTTCACGCGGTCAATAACCGCAGCCGTTCTAAACTCTTCGTTATCGGTACCGCCCTCATCATTGGTCATGGTATTTCTGTGAAAAGCAGTAGCAATATATTCTGCAGCACTAGGGTTGGGTAATAAGTCTCCGGCTAATTGTTCAACTAAAAATTGGTCATAGGGTTTGTTCTCATTAAAGGCTTTGATTAACCAATCCCGATAACGCCAAATGGTTCTAGAATCATCTCTTTCATAACCCTTGGTATCTGCATACCGCGCAAGATCCATCCAAAGCGCGGCCCATCTTTCTCCATAACGTGGAGAAGCCAATAACTGATCTACCAATTGCTCATAAGCATTGGCTTGATTGCTTTTCAAGTATTGCTGCGCAATAGCATTGGGTGCGGGCATCCCTATTAAATCCATGCTCACCCTTTTGAGTAAGATGGCTTTTTCTGCCTGCGGCGATGGACTTAATTTGTTATTGCTGATCTGTTGAAAAATGTATTGGTCTACCTGATTGTTGATCCAATCTGGTTTTCCACCAAGACCCAGAAAACCTGATTTGTTGTTTGGGATGGTTGGTGCTACTACGGGAACATAGGCCCAGTGATTACCCCACTCTGCACCTTGGTCAATCCAAGCAGTTAGTAGGTCAATATCTTTTTTGTCTAATGGAGGATGCTTATAAGGCATTCTTTCTTCCGGATCTTTAGCAGTTAAACGTTTGATCATTTCACTTGCCGATGCATCGCCTGGAATAATAGCGGCTTTGCCAGATTTGTTTACAGCTAAAGCTTCTGATCTAAAGAGCAAACTAAAACCACCCTGTCTTTTCACACCTCCATGACAACTAATACAGTGCTTATTCAGAATGGGTTTTACCTCTGCGTTATAATCAACCTTTGATTTGGAAATAAAAAAAACAAAGACCAAAACAACTAGTCCAAGACATAGTAAGGTCCAAATTAATTTTGTGGGTTTGGGCAAGGGCATTGCATTAGTTTGTCTTTAAAGTTAATAGAAATGTACTTCAAAAAACAAATCAAACAATTGCTAGGAATCTATCTTAGTTCACACGCTTACCACCAATATAGGTATGTAGCACTTTGCTGTTTAAGATAGCTGTATCTGGAATGGTCATCAGGTCTTGGTCCAATACCATAAAATCTGCTTTCTTACCCACTTCTAAACTACCCACTTCCTTTTCTAAGAATCCAGCTTTAGCAGCCCAAATGGTCATCCCCCTAATAGCTTGTTCACGGGTCAAAGCATTTTCCATTTGAAATCCATTGGCAGGAAAACCCTTGGCGTCTTTTCTTACCACAGCTGCCAAGAAGGTTTTAAATGGAGAGATATCTTCAACAGGAAAATCGGTACCCAAGGGCAACCAACCATTTTGTTCCAAGAGTTGTTTGTAGGCATAACCTCCTTTCAATCTTTCGGCGCCTAAACGTTCCTGGGCCCAATACATATCGCTGGTAGCATGTGTAGGCTGAACCGATGGTACAATCGCGGCGGATCCAAACAATTTAAAATCGTCTGGGTGCACAATTTGTGCGTGTTCTATGCGCCAACGTTTGTCATTACCGGGTTTCAAATATTGATTGTAGATCTGTAAAATGGCCCTATTAGCACTATCGCCAATGGCATGTGTACACATCTGAAACGCAGACGCTGCAAGCACTTTGGCCAATGAATCATAATGGCTAGGATTGCGTAATAAGAAACCGCTCCAACCAGCTTTGTCTGCATAAGGGGCTAACAAACAAGCACCCCTGCTTCCTAAAGCACCATCGGCATATACCTTAAAACCATTGACAAATAGCTTATCTGTTTTATAAGGTCCTTGCTTCAAATATTTTTCCAAGTTGGCGTCATTATCACTCAGCATCACATACAAACGCATACTCAAACTGCCTTCTTTTTGTAAAGCATCAATAGCGTCTACATCGGCAGCGCTCAGACCACAATCTGTGATGGTTGTTAACCCTTGTTGAAAGCATTTTTCCTGCGCGGCTTGTAACCATTTTTTATACACTGCTTTATCAGGAGCTGGAATCTGTGCATAGACTTGGTTGTCTGCATTATCAATTAAAACCCCTGTGAGTTTGCCATTGATTGTTTCTATAGAACCTCCTACAATGGTTTGTCCTGGTTTAAGACCTGCAAGATCTAAGGCTTTTTGATTAGCAATAGATGCATGACCATCTACCCTTTGCAAGATCACCGGTTTATCTGGAAATGCTTTGTTTAATAAATCATTGCTGGGGTATACTTTTCCGGGCCATTTGTTTTGATCCCATCCCCTTCCTTGAATCCAAGTTAAGTCTGGGTGCTCCGCTGCAAAAGCTTTAACCCTTTCAACCGCTTCTTCAAAACTAGTGGTACCATACAAATCAGCATAGAACAAAGACTGACCATAACCTACAAAATGCGCATGGGCGTCTATTAATCCTGGGTACATGGATTTTCCTCCAAAATCAATGGATTCCTTGGCTTGGTATTTTTCACGAATCTCTTTTTCAGTTCCAACTGCCAAGATTTGCCCATCTTTTACCACCATGGCTTCCGCTACAGTAAAGCCACTGTCTACGGTATATATTTTGGCATTAAAAAATAGGGTATCTGCTTGTTGGTTCTTGCAAGCTACCAATGCAAAAAGCATGGCGCAAAAAATCATTAGCCGCATAGTATGGTTTTAGAACCATAAAGTTAGGGGGATGACTCAATACTTACTTGAGCAATTCACATGGTTTTAAACCAGTGTGTTTTTTGAATGCCGCAGAGAAATGGGAAATAGAAGAATATCCCAAGAGAGCAGACACATCGGTTACACTCAAACCCTTCTCATACAAGAGGTATTTGGCGTGTTCCATCCGCTGCTGTTGGTAAAAATCAAAGATGGTGGTTCCAAAAATTTCTTTGAAGCCCTTTTTCACGTAACACTCGTTCATGGCCACTTTGCGGCTCAATTCTTTAATGGTAATGGGGTCTCCAATATGTTGCAAGAGAATCTCACGTGCTTGATAAATTCTTTCTCTACCGCTTTCATCGGCCAAGAATTTACACTGAAATCCCTGTTCTTTTTCTTCTACCAAACACTCTAGACTATACAGCAAGAGTTCATGCACTTTGGCGTTTACAAAAATATTCTCCATAGAACCTGAGTAGCTATGGTTTAACAAAGCATCCAATACATTGCGCTTGCGCATGCATACTGGGAATACTTTGGTAAAAGCATTGGGATATTTAAAGGCCAATACCTCATCCTTGTGGTTGCTCAGTTTTACATTATGTACAAACTGGTGCAAAAAACTTGCGGTAAAATGAAAATGGAATACGTCTACGGTTTGGTGTTTGCCATTGCAATTATTAGTGGGCAATTGGTTACACATACCACAACTTCTTTCTTCACAATACCTATTACCGGTGGTACAATAACGTAGTTCTAAATAGTTTTCTTCTGGTTTTTTGGCATTATAATGATACACCATCATGCCAGTATCTTCTGCCACCCATGGATTTTGGGCATAATAACGGCGTACCTGGTAATTGATGGAGCCTGGAATCTGCTGTCCTTTTTCGTACAACAGGTCCATACTGGGGTCAATTCCATTCTTGTGAGCCAGTCTTAATATGTCCATTGCTTGCATCATGGACGGCAAATTTAATGTATAAACATCCATTTAACAACTATCCACTGTTAAAGCTTTCAAATTTACCCATTCTAGGCCCTCAAAAGTGGATAAATAGCCTTCTATAATGCCCTTTAAAGCCCTTATTTTCATTAACTTCGCCCATTGTCATTTCACTATTAAAAGGCAGTTTATAAACCCTATGACTCAGGAACAATTAGATAGCAACGATCAGCAGAATAAGAATTACGGCGCGGACAGTATTCAGGTATTAGAAGGATTGGAAGCGGTTCGTAAAAGACCGGCCATGTATATTGGAGACATTGGTGTGAAAGGTTTACACCACTTGGTATATGAGGTGGTTGACAACAGTATTGATGAAGCCCTTGCCGGTTATTGCAAAAATATTATTGTAACAATCCATACAGACAATAGCATTAGCGTACAGGATGATGGTAGGGGTATTCCTACTGCCATGCACACCAAAGAAAAACGCTCTGCACTGGAAGTTGTAATGACCGTTTTACACGCGGGTGGAAAGTTTGACAAAAACACCTATAAGGTTTCTGGTGGTTTGCACGGTGTGGGTGTGAGTTGCGTAAACGCACTTTCAACCAAGCTCTTGGTAAACGTTCACCGTGAAGGAAAAATCTTTGAACAAGAATACAAAATTGGGGTACCTCAATATGCAGTGCGTGAAGCAGGCACCAGTGAAAAAACTGGAACCTATGTTCATTTCTGGCCGGATTTAACCATCTTCCAAGAATCAGTTTACAAAAGAGAAATCTTAGAAGGACGTTTGAGAGAATTGTGTTTCTTGAACCGCAGAATCAGCATTACTTTAACTGACTTACGTGAGTTGGATGAGGCTGGAAACCCTAATTCTACTGTATTCTACAGCGAAGGTGGAATTGTGGAGTTTGTAGAATTGTTAGACAAGAATGGTAATCGTACGCCATTGATTCCTGCACCATTGTATGTAGACGGACACGATGAAGCATCTAATGTAGCGGTAGAAGTTGCCCTTACTTATAACGATGACTTTAAGGAACATATCTTCTCTTATGTAAACAATATCAATACCATTGAAGGCGGTACCCACGTAACTGGTTTCCGTCAGGCATTGACCCGTGTTTTCAAAACCTATGGAGACAAACAAGGTCTGTTTGAAAAAGCAAAAGTGACCATTGAAGGGGATGATTTCCGTGAAGGTTTGAGCGCCATTATTTCTGTAAAAGTGCCTGAACCTCAGTTTGAAGGTCAGACCAAAACCAAACTGGGTAATAGTGAAGTAAGCGGGATTGTTCAAACAACCGTTGCTAGAGCATTAGAAGCTTTCTTGGAAGAAAATCCTAGAGAAGCCAAGAACGTAATCTCTAAAATCATCTTGGCCGCCCAAGCCCGTGTTGCTGCTAAAAAAGCGCGTGACATGGTGCAGCGTAAAACCGTTTTAAGCGGTGGTGGTTTGCCAGGTAAACTGGCCGATTGTTCTGAGCGTGATCCTGAAAAATGCGAACTATACTTGGTGGAAGGGGATTCGGCCGGTGGTACTGCTAAGCAGGGCCGCGACCGCAGTTATCAAGCCATTTTGCCTTTAAGAGGTAAGATCTTGAATGTGGAAAAAGCCATGGAGCATAAAATCTATGAGAACGAGGAAATCCGCAATATGTATACCGCGTTGGGGGTAACTGTAGGAACTCCTGAAGATCCCAAAGCACTCAATATTGCCAAACTCCGTTACCATAAGCTCATCATCATGACCGATGCCGACGTGGATGGATCGCATATTGCTACCCTGATCCTGACCTTTATCTTCCGTTATATGAAGGAATTGGTAGAACAGGGCTATGTATATATTGCCCAACCTCCATTATACTTGGTAAAAAAGGGTAAGGAGCAAGAATATGCTTACAATGAGGAACAGCGCAAATATTGGATTGAAAAGCTGGGTGGTGGCAAAGACGATAGCGTGAATACGCAGCGTTACAAGGGTCTTGGTGAGATGAACGCCGAACAATTGTGGGAAACTACCATGGACCCTACTCGTAGGACCCTTAAGCAGGTGACCATTGATAGCGCCTTTGAAGCAGATCGTATTTTTAGCATGCTTATGGGTG
>CAIZMD010000644.1 GCA_903933995.1 uncultured Bacteroidota bacterium | reverse complement strand
GCCGCTAATTTGGTAGGCGCTTGGATTTTGAAAACAACACATTAAGAAAGCAAGGTTTCGGTTATTATTGCAACATGAATTTACTGGCACATGCTTACCTATCTTTTGGCCAACCCCAACTATTGGTTGGTAACATGATTAGTGACTATGTAAAAGGAAAGAAACAATACGATTATCCCTTAGGGATTCAACAGGGCATTCGTTTGCACAGGGCCATTGACGCTTTTACAGATAGCCATGCAGCAACAGCTAGGGGTAAAGCTATTTTTAAACCTGCAGTAGGGCTCTACGCTGGTGCTTTTATGGATGTGGTCTATGACCATTTTCTAGCATTGGACACTAGCATTTTGGATGAAGCTGGTTGGCAAGACTTTTCTGCCAGTGTTTACGCATCCTTAATTGATCAGCATTCCTTTTTGCCAGAAAAATTTGCTAGGATGCTTCCCTATATGCAAACTCAAGATTGGTTGTACAATTATCGATTTACTTGGGGAATTGAAAAAAGCTTTGGGGGCTTAGTGAGAAGGGCTACATATTTAACTGATGCTTCAGAGGCATTTCAAATATTTGAAGCCAATCTTCCTTTTTTGGCCGATTGTTATCAAGCGTTTTTCCCAGCTGTTAAAAATATGGCAGAAAGCCAATGGAAGGATTTGCAGAACCTTTAGCCCCTTATCTTTGTTATTGTTCATTCATCTTACAAGTACTTCCTATATGAAATCAATCCTGTTATGCTGTTGTATGGCAATTGCCAGTAGTGTTTGGGCCCAACCAAAACCAACAGAAATGGACAAATCGCCCATGGACATGAGTTATTGGCCAGCCAATTATCCCCTTTTAAAAATGAAAGGAATGGCAAAGGATCAGCCCATTGCTAGGGTCATTTATGGCAGACCATTAAAAGGTGGTAGAACCATTTTTGGTGGCATCATCAAATACAATGAACTCTGGAGACTGGGAGCCAATGAAGCCACAGAAATTGAATTTTTCAAAAACGTAAAAATTGCCGGCAAATTGGTTGCAAAAGGCAGGTATACTTTTTATTGTCTACCAACAGAGAAGAAGTGGACCCTTATTCTCAACAAGGATAATTTTTGCTGGGGTAATTTTACTTATGATGGCAAAAAAGATTTATTACGTACAGACGTGGATATTGAAAAAAATACAGAGAACGTGGAAGCTTTTACCATCTATTTTGATGACATTAAAAATGGCGCCAATATGGTGATTCTTTGGGATGAAATCAAATCTATACTTCCTATTAGCCTTGCCCCTGAAACTACAACTAAAAAATAATTATGAGCCAAGACAATCAAAAAGCAGGTGTTAGACTAGGCACCAAATATATACATGCAGGTGCGGAACCTGATCCTTCTACAGGTGCTATTATGACGCCTATTTACCAGACTTCTACCTATGTACAAGAAGCCCCTGGTGTAAACAAAGGTTTTGAATATGCTCGTAGCCAGAACCCAACCCGCAAAGCTTTGGAAGAAGCATATGCACAATTGGAAGAAGGTAAATTTGGTTTGGCATTTAGCAGTGGTGTTGCTGCAACTGATGC
>CAIZMD010000643.1 GCA_903933995.1 uncultured Bacteroidota bacterium | reverse complement strand
TTGGCTAAGGAAGACGCTGTGCCTGATTTGGAATTCAATTATGTTTTATGGCATGGAATTAAAGGAGACAATGTGCCATTCCCTGGACCAAAGCGTGCAGCTTTTTACAAAGAAGGAAAAAAGGCGGATAAGGATGATGATTAACGTCCAGAGAGCAAGACAATTTTAGTGGCTATTTTTTCTTTTCCAGTATCGTCTCTGACAATTACTAGGTAAACACCGCTGGCTGCTTTAGAGCCAGTATAATGTTTACCGTCCCAAATAGCTTGACCACCCAAGGCCCTGGTTTGATAAACCAATTGGCCATTGAGTTCCGTGATTTTTACCAGCGCATTATTGGATAATCCACGTATGGCAATGGTTCCATTATATCCTGCAGGAACTGGGTTGGGAAATACTAATACATTCTCCTGAGTACTGCCCCCCTCGGTGGCCGTACTTCTGAAACTACAAATGCCACTAGTGCTGGCAATAATTACCTCTCCAGTAATGGGATTGATAGCCAGTTTTTTAATATCGTTGCCCAAGAGTGGACTATTGTCTTGGGTAAAGCGGTAAATAATTTTATCCCCTTCGGGCGATAAAAGCCATAAGCCATTTTTGGTGCCCACCCATTTTCTGTTGGCCCCATCTACTGCAATGGATTGCACGTCTTCATCCTGAAACAACAAACCCGCAAATCTATCTTGTTGCACAACAGGAAGCAGGGCTTCACAACCATTGCCAAAAACCTCATTTGTGCACTGAATAATTCCTATACCCTTGTCTGTACCCACCCAAATAAACCCGTTTTTGTCCATGGCCATGCAACGTACATTGTTGCTAGGCAGATTGCCATTACCAGATCCTGCCAAGTAATTTTTCCACCTATCGTCATTGGTAGCGTCAATACTGTTCCCTGGTTGATAACAAAAAATGCCATTGCCCTTGGGGCTAATGAACCAAATCTGCTGTTCTTGGTCTACCAATATTTGGCTAAGGGCATTTTCTGTATGAGAGAAAGGAACCCTAATAGACACCCAGCTACTATCATTTTTACGAACTTGAATATTTTGAGCTGCACCATAGTTGGCCACCCAAAGGTTGCCTGCTTGGTCAAAAGCCAATCCAGATACACGATAACTATTGGGATCACCCAACGCAGCTTGCAAACTGCTATTTTTCTGTTTGTATACTGTGGTTTGATTTTCTTTAAAGCGCACCAGCCCGCCACCATATGACCCTGCCCATACAGCGCCGTCTCTGGGGTCAATTGCTAGGCTAACAAAGTCCAAGACCGAATCTAAAACGGGCTGGTTAAAATAGCCCTTAAAACCCCAAGAATCGTCTTGATAATTATATACCCCATTTCTATTGTATTGGTAATTCCAGGCATCGTTCACGGAACCGGCTGCTGCATACAAATGTTCTGATTGGAAAACCAAATCGCCCGTGGCAACCCCCAAGGGGCCATTGGGTAAGTATTGTTCTGAAGCACCGTTTTCAAATTTGGACAAACCTCCAAATAGATCTGCAATCCAAATAGCTGATCCATCTTGAATGGCATTTTTTGGAAAGCTGATTACAGCAGGTTTGGATAAATTTTGCAGGATGCTACCCGGTTCATTCAAAACCAATACCCTAGATGCTCCACTGGATTTTCTTTGACAGATTTGTACACTATTACCACTAACTGTTGCATTGATGATGGGCCAATCTTTGTCAGTATAGAATAAACTGAACAACCCATTATTTTGCAAAAACAGGCTATCATTTTTGACAACCAATATTTTATTATTCAGGGTTAATACCTGTTGAACAGCCCCTGTATTCAAACCATTAGTAGCTCCCAGTATGCGCCAGTTATTACTATTGGACAAATTGGGATCAGTTATTGCCGCTTTTTTTAACCCTTCTTCAGTAGCAGCATAAAAATCAGTAGCATCGGCAGTAAAAGAAAAGACGGAAACTTGGGCCCCATTTTTACCCAAGAACCAACTGTCTTTGATTTCATATTTACCTAAGTCAGCAATCACTATCCCCAAACCAGTACTCAGATAAGCAAAGCCATTTCTGCAAAAGATACTGGCAATGCGTTTATTGCCTGCAATGCTGGAGCGTTTGATATCACCAATATTTTTGATAATACTACCTTTTAAAAGGTCCAAATTGCTATTTGAATATGCCACAACCAATTGCTGGCTTTCTTGGTCCCAACCAATGGTGCTAATATCAAGGTCATTCAAGCCATTCATCTTGCTATACCTATTCAAACTACCATCTTGGCTAACACTGAAAACTGCATTATTGCTAGCACAGTATAGCTGATCCCCTTTTACAACTTGCAGGGCCTGTCTATAACTTAAATGCTCACGCCACTGCCCAATAGGAGGAATCCTATTTCCTTGAGCAAGACTATTGTCAATGCTGATACATCCTGTGAAAGTCAACAGGAGCAGGCTTTTAATGGCAGGGATGGCCATCTTAACCATACTGAATTTGCTATGGAATAAACCGCGCATGGAATAAAGTTAAGCAATGCAGCAAACCGCAGGTTTTTTGTAGCAAAAATCCTACAAAAGATTCCTGTCTCTTGTTACAATAGCTGCAAAAGCCTTGACGCAACTTTACAGTAATGCTTTAAGTAAAGAATTAGAAAGCAATTAGATATCAATAACCCCTAACAGTATGTCATCAAGAACTACCAGTTTTATTCAAGCGCCTCAAGCACAAGGAATCATTTCTTTCCAACATCAACAACGTTTATTAGAAAAAAAATTAAGTGCCAAGCGCAAACAAAGTTGCTGGATAGAAGACTTTTATAACAAATCGGTTTTGGGAAGCTAACCAACTAACTGATAAAGTCAGAAGCCAGTAAATTGATGGTGTAGCAATTAGGGGTGCTCCCCATCAACAATGAAATCCCTTCCTTTCCAGGAGGGGATTTCTTAACTAGATCCATTTCCCAAAACTGAAAAGTTGCGGGTTTAAAATATTTGATTTGTTAACCCAACCAATGATGACTGAAAAGTTAGCCCATACGATGTCTACATCGTTCAACCGAATTGTTTTGGTGGATGATGATGCATTAACCAATATGCTGAATCGTAAAGTAATACAGTCAGTTAATCCAAACATGCCAGTTGACGTATTTTTAGACGTTGATGACGCGCTAGAATTTTTAAAAGAGTCAGATAAAGAGGGTGGATGCTTAATCCTATTAGACATTAATTTTCCAGGAAAAAATGGATGGGACTTTCTAGATGCCTATCAATTATTTAAAAAGCCCAGTAAAATTATTATGTTGTCTTCAAGTATTGATACCGGAGATCAGCGAAAAGCAAAATCACATCCCTTGGTGTTGGATTATGTAACCAAGCCCCTTTCTTTTGAATTTGTAGAATCTATTTTTCCTAGATAAATAGCCTTTTCAGAAGGTTATTTACATATCAATCAATCCGTTTCTAATGGCAAATATGGCCAAGCCAGTTCTTGTTTTGATTTGTAATTTCTTGAACAGGTTATCCCTATAAGTATCAATGGTTCTAGGGCTAAGGTTCATATCTTCTGCTATTTCCTTATAGGTTTTATCGGTGCAAATAAGTTTCAAAAAGCAGAGTTCATTATCACTCAAATGCTGCAGCGGTAAAACCTGCATTTCTGTAGTTTCGTCCTGATTAATATAGTGCATCAATTTGTTGCTAACAAGGTCATTGATAAAATACCCCGTATCCCTAATATTATTTAAGGCAGACCTGAAAATCTTTGGATTACTGTCTTTTAAAATATACCCTCTTGCTCCATTTTTCAGCATCCGAATAATGGCACCATCATTTTCTAGCATACTCAATACCAGCACTTTGGTATCAGGTAAATTATTCTTTATCCAACCAGCTGTTTCGTATCCATCCATAACAGGCATAGTGATATCGAGTAAAACTATATCTGGTGCTGGTTTTCCCTTCATATTATTAATGAAAACTTTTCCGTTATCTGCTTCCATGACAACCTTAAATCCTTCAAAGGTATTTACAATGGCGGCTAGACCGGAACGCAATAATTCATGATCGTCAACTAATGCTACAGTGGTCATTTGAGTAGGGGTTGATTGTTTATTTCAAATACAATGGTAGTTCCTTCTTGCTCACTACTTTTGATATTTACCACAGAATTAATCATTTTAGCTCTTGTAAAAATATTCTGTAACCCAATTCCTGTTTTATTTTCCTGAAGTTTACTGGTATCAAAGCCCCTTCCGTTATCAGATATTTTTAATAAGTGACATTGCTGTCCCCTTGGTTCAATATCAATGACTATTTTACTAGCTTGAGCGTGTTTGATAATATTATTCAATACTTCTTGCACCATTCTATAAAGAATCAAACTATTGTCTTTGTTAACAAAGGAAAGAGAGCTAATAGGTGCGTTGAATTCAGTACTATATTTCCCGGTTTTTTCTAGTTGTTGCAACAAAGATTTTAAACCTTCTACTATGCCAATTTCTTGAAGTCGGTTGCTGTTCAGGTTATGACTAAGGGTTCTTAAATCACGAATCACTTTACCCAATAGCTCATCTGTCTTTTCAAAATGAACAT
>CAIZMD010000642.1 GCA_903933995.1 uncultured Bacteroidota bacterium | reverse complement strand
ATGCAATCTCCTGCATAATCTCCCTGAGAGCTTGTTCAGTCTCTAAAGCAGTATTGGTTTTATATGTAGCTAACCATTCTTTAATCATAAACTGTTGATTGTTTTTACCAAGATTTCAATACTTGATTTCTTTGGGCTTTCGTTAATCCATGTTTGCATTGCTACACTATCTAAAAGCCTTAAACGCTCTTTTTCAATTCTTAGATCCTCTATTAAATAGGTAACAGTTTGCATTTTACTACTTAATATTAAACCTGCGGTTGAAATTATTTTATCACAGAGTGCCTTTTCTGGAGACGCCAATAAAACCGTTTGCTTTGGGGTGAGTGCAACTTGGTTAATCCCGTACGAATAATATGGAAGAGGTAGAGGTGTATAAGTAAATACGCCAACTTCAGTTTGGTATTTGGTTGCTTTCTTAAATGTAACTGAACTGATTTCAAAAACCCTTTCAGGTATCAATCCCCAATAAAACAAAGCTGCATCCAAGGAAACATAACTTGGTCCATATAAATGATTGGCAATTAAGAATGGCTCTGGTGCTTTTAGATCTAAATTGGGACCAGGTATATAAAGACCTCTTTTAATTTGTAACAGCATTCCCTGTTTTACCAATTCGTTGATTTTGTCATAGGGCCTTTTATACGTTTTCAATAAATGTAATAACAGCTCTGTTTTGAGTGGCTGTTCCGAAAAAGCTCCTATGTTCCTTAAAATGTCCATTATGCTAAATTTATAACATTAATTCGGAATAATTCCGAATTAACACAACATAATTTACAATATTTTATTGTGGGTTGGATTGTTTTCCAATTTCGTACAGGGATACCAAAAACAAAAAACCCCAACATGGCTGTTGAGGTTTTTTAATGCTTTATATAATTTATTTACTTGTTCTGAATTGTTTCCGATTCTAGATAAAATTAATACCCTGCATTTTGTTTTAAATAGCCAGGTAAATTAGATGCACCATCAATAGCCGTTTGTGGAATAGGCATTAAACGCATATTCTTATTGGTATTGTTTTTTTCTGTCCATACGCCTTCGTACTTTCCAAAACGAATCATATCGGTTCGTCTTACCATTTCATAGTATAATTCAAAGCCTCTTTCTCTAAACAAAAGATCCAAGTTAATAGAAGGTAAGGTAGATCCAACAAAATTAGCAGTTCTACTAGTTCTTACTGCATTAACATCTGTCAAAGCCCCTGCCGCATCGTTCTTGCGTAATTTTGCTTCTGCACGCATTAAATACACATCGGCTAAACGTACAATTGGAATATCTACTTCTCCAAAATTTCTACCACTAACCGAACCCTTACTAAATTCAAACTTTGCAACTCTATAGCCTGTTGAGTAATCACTTCCTGCAGTTGTGAAATCAATTTGCTCAGTAAAATTAACAGGCAAATTAGGTTTGCTTCTAGTTACATTATGCAGTTTACCAATTCTCAATCTACCATTGGGTAGTTTCAAGAAAACACCATTTACACGTAAAAGTCCATATTGTTGACCTCTTAAAATTCCACGATCATATTTAAAAGCCGCTTGATCAATACTTGTGTCTGTTCCACTAATGGTATAATTCAAGTTCTGCTTATAAAATCTTGGGTCTGCAACTGCAGGATCGGTTTGTCCATAAGCATTCACCCATGTTCTGTAAAAATCCGGGGTAATGCCAGGACCGTCTGTGCCGTTTGCGCCAACATAAGCGGGTAAAGGAAACTGATCACCAGAAAGCATAAAATAGGATAATCTATTATGACCATTCAATGACGCTCTTTGGTCAGCAACAAATATCAATTCTTTATTGGTATTATTTTCATCATTAAACATTGCCCAATAATCAGTTGAAAAAGCAAATTGATTAGAACCAATTATTTTGGTAGTGTATTCATTTACTTTATCTAAATCTTCCGTTTTAAAATTAACGGTTGTTGCATATGGATCGCGATATACGCCAGCATTTAAATGCAATCTTGCCAATAAGCCCCAAACACCTGCTTTTGTGATACGCCCTGCTCCTACGGTGGTAGTTAAATTAGGCTCTGCTTCTAAAAACTGTTTTTTAATGTATTCAACAGCTTCATCACCACGAATAATAATTGAAGCAGCTCCTAAATCGTCTTTCTTAAATGCAACTCCCCACAAATCCAGTGCAACCATATTATAGTAAGCATACATGGCTTTTGCTTCTGCTAAATAGACAATAGCATTTGGGTCTTTATTGTCTTTTAAAGAATTCATAGCCGTAACCGCGCGTGAAATACTCAAGGTTACAATTGTCCAAGTGTTTCTAACATTGGGATCGGTACTGGTTAACTCATGACGATGTAGGGCAACATATATACCATTATCACCCCAATCTGTTCCACCACGGTAAGGTAAAATTGCTTCGTCAGTGGAAATTTCTTGTAATGCAAAATAAGTAGTATGCTGAAACAAGGAAGGAAGCCCAGCATATACTGGTGCAATAATTCCATCGGCTAATTGTTTTTCCGTTAAACCAGTTACCGATGATTCATCCAATACTTGCTCAACTAATTTTGTACAGCCAACCGTAAGAAATACCATTCCTACCAAGGCAAATCGTAATAATGAAGTATGTTTCATATTTTATATTTAGAAAGTGATATTTAATCCAACGAGAAATGATCTTGCTTTTGGATAACTTAAATAATCTATACCATAGCTAGATATACCATTGATGGTTCTATCTGTATTTACTTCCGGATCAAAACCGTCATACTTTGTAAATACTAGCAGATTTTGAGCGGTAACCGATAAACGAATGGCTTGAATGATTTTGCTAACACCTAACTTTTGCGTGTTAAATGAATAGCCAATAGCCAAATTATTCAATCGTAAAAAACCACCATCTTTTAAGTATCTAGTACTCACGGGAGCAGCATTACTAACCGATTCGGTTGGTTCAGCAATGGCTGCTGCTGTTGTATTAACGCTCTTAGACAATTTATTTTTGTAAAAATTAGCGTTAGCAGTATTGTCATAAATTTTATTGCCAGATACACCATTAAAATTAATCACTGCATCAAATCCTTTATAGGCAATATTTCCGTAGAAATTATACATGATGTTGGGTAAAGCAGTACCTGCAGCAACTCTATCTTTATCTGTAACAATTCCATCTCCATCTGTATCTCTATAAGTACTCAATCCATTTGCACCAATACCAGTATATTCCCTTAAATAAAAAGTTCCAATTGGTTCATTATTGATATATCCATTAATGGTAGCTGAAGTTAATCCAGAACCAGAAGCAGAACCAGATGGAATTACTGAGTATGGAGAGTTGGTTACTTTGTTATTGATGAAAGTAATATTACCACCAATTCCATAAGTAAGTTTTCCGCTATTTTTAAGTTTATAATCCAATTCAATTTCCAATCCACTATTGGTAATATTCATATTTTCTACATTGCTCCAATAAGTACCTGCTGGTTGAATTGGATCTGCTGGAATTACTTCTAGTAAAATATTATTTGATACTTTATTAAAATAATCAATGGTACCAGTTAATCTGTTTGCAAAAAAACCGAAATCAATACCTAAATCTGTTTGTGTAGAAACTTCCCACTGAATATCAGGATTAGCTAGCCTTGCATAAGTAATACCTGCAGGAAATGTATTGGCTGGAGTTAATGGATAACTAGTAGTTGATCCAACGGTAGCAGTAAATAATGATTGCGTTATTTTAGAAGGAATTTCCTGATTTCCAGTTTTACCCCATCCTGCACGTAATTTTAAATTAGAGAATGGACCATTTTTAAGAAAATCTTCTTCATTTACTTTCCAACCTAAAGAGAAAGAAGGAAAGAATCCATACTTATTATTTGAACCAAACTTAGATGATCCATCCATACGGAAATTTGCTGTAGCTAAATATTTGTTTTTGTATGAATAGTTAACACGAGAGAAAAATGATTGTAATTCATTTTTTACTGCAAAGCCGTTTGGTCTATTTGTAGCCAAAGTAAGTTCTTGGCCAATACCTGGATTATAAATAGGCTCTACTCCACCAATAGGAAAACGATTAACACTCCATCCACGACCTTGTAAATATATTTGTTGATAAGAGTAACCACCTAAAGCTGAAATCTTATGTTCTTTAATATTGAAATTGTAGGTTAAATAACTTTCTACTAATGTATTTCTGTTGATATTATTATAGGTTTCTAATCTGCCATCTCTTAAAGGAACTGCATTGGCAAGAGATTGAACATCTCTTGTTGCGGTTGAGTTATCTATACCAAGATTCACTTTAAAAATTAAATCTTTAGTAATCTTTAAAGAAGGAGAAATATTACCAATTACTCTGTTGATGTTAGTGATATCCTTATCCAATTCAAGTGTTAATAATGGATTATTGATATTTTGATAACCAGCAATTGTTCCATTTGCATTATAAGCAGGATAAGTTGGATTATTAGAAATAGCATCACCAATTAAACTTCCAATATTGGGTCTTAGGTTTTTAGTACTATTGTAACTTAAATTAGCGTCTACTACTAATTTATCGTCGAAAAATTTCTGAGTTGCATTAAATCTTCCAGAGTACCTATCTAGATCATTTCCTTTAATAATACCTTCTTGTTTTTGTAATCCAAATGAAGCATAATAAACCAATTTATCTGCACCGCCACTCAAGGTAATATTGTGGTTTTGAGTGATGGCTGTTCTTGTTATTAAGTCCTGCCAATCTGTATTGCCATTTTTATCATCTACCGGCGCCAATTTGGCTACTTCTCTTCTAAAATCAGCTGCTCCATAAACATCTAATTTATTGGTGATATTAGAAACACCAACACTTGTATTAAATGTTAACGTAGAAGTACCAGCTTTACCTTTACGAGTGGTAATTAAGATTACACCATTAGCACCTCTAGCTCCATAAATAGCAGTTGCAGATGCATCTTTCAACACATCAATAGATTCAATATCCTGAGGATTTAAAAAATTTAATGGATCTCCACCACCAGTGCTTGAATTATCTAATGGAATACCGTCTACCACAAATAAAGGAGTACTTCCTGTTCTAACTCCACCTGGTCCGCGAACGGTGATTGCTAGCGTAGCACCGGGTTCGCCACTTGCTGATGTAACATTTACACCTGCTACCTTACCTTGAATTAATTGTTGTGGATTATTGATAATGCCTCGGTTAAAGCTTTCTGCTTTAATGCTTTTTACAGCACCGGTAACATCTTTTTTATTTTGTGAACCATATCCCACTACTACAACTTGTGCTAAATCATTAACAGCAGATTGTAATTGAATATTTACTGTGCTCTTATTCCCAACAAAAACTTCCTGTGTAGTGTAGCCTAAAAAACTAACTACTAAGGTTGAATTATCATTAGCAACAGAAACAGAAAAATCACCCTTTGCATCTGTAGTACTATTGGATGATGTTCCTTTTATTGAAATTATGGCACCAGAAAGTGCATTACCAGTACTTGCATCAGTAACACGTCCATTTACTTTTCTATCTGCAAAATTAGCAAATGCATTTTGTGCAAATAACAAAATAAATGAGGCGAAAACAAAGCGGAAAAATACCTGATTAAATAAAAATTGAACTGAACTTTTTTTCATTTGATAATTGTAGTTAGTTTGAAATTAGAGAATGGCGAAAATCTAATTTATCCTACAACTATCTTACTCTTTAGGGTTATGAATATATTATCTGATTGTTACCGAATGATTAATTAAATTATTTATTCACTGTAGTTGGATATTTCTTTGCGCCCTTAACATAGTACCATAATATTTTGTTCATCATATCATCTTCCCCACCATCCACTTCATTAAACACTTCGTTTTGAGAAATTTCTGCATACTTTTTCTCAATGCCTTTTAAGCTAGATAATGGTTTGTTTTTTTCGTCTAGTGGCACTCTATTTGGGAGCGTAGTATAAGTACTATTGTTTTTTACTGTTTGAAAGCAATCTGTCATTAGCCTAGAAGTTGCATCCATACTATTCATTGGCGGGATCCCTAAAATTTGTTCAATGGTTCTTAACATGGATACTTGATTGTATTTTGTATGAACCATTTTATTGGAAGTATATGGACTGATGACCATTCCAACAGTTCTATAGGCCGAAACATGATCCCACCCACCTTGAGAATCATCTTCTGTTACAAATATGACTGTAGAATCCCAATACTTACTTTTTGAAATCATGTCAACAATTCTGCCCAATGCCAAATCATTATCTGCAACCATTGAAAATGGTGTAGGAAAATTGGGAGAAGTGCCAGCAGTATGGTCATTAGGAAGTGATACTACCATTAGATTTGGTAAACTATCTTTGGCAGCCAATTGATTCCATTCTTCCATAAAAATACTCGCTCTTTGTTGGTCACTAAAAACCAGATTATCACAATCCGGAAATGTTGGAGAGATAATTGAGTTTAAATTATCAATGGTAGTTGTATTGTACCATGTTGGTTTTATTCCTTGTTCGTATTGTTTATAAATATCAAACCAATTCAATTTTTTATCATATTCTGTTTCACAAGCTTCTCCAAATACGCGAACCTTTTTTCCGTAAGTCAATGCATGATTCCAAATAAATCCTGCTTTATTATATACCAATGCATCTTCTTGGCGATGCGGATAACTTCTAAACCAAGCGCGTACATTTTTTTCAACATAATCCGAAACCATACCAGCATCGGTCCATTGATGACCTTCAGCTGAAGATTTACCAGATGCGTGAAAATTATCCATTCCTCCAAATTGCTTTACCAATGCATGTGTGTTAGGCGTATATTTTTCACCAAATACACAAAGAGAGCTATCGCCATTCCCATTTTTTACGTCTCCTAAAACTTGATCATAGGTTTTATTCTCTTTAATAATGTAAACAACATGTTTGAAAACAGAGGGTTCTCCTATTCTTTCCGGAATTGGAACTGGTGTTAGATTGGGTCTTGCCGGTAATATTAATTGGTCTAATCTGCTTAAAAGATTTTGCTCTTTTACTTTATTAGTATAATCCTTTAATTGTGCTTGATCGGGCAATGGAATAATACTAACCGAGGCTAGTTCCTGATGAATTGTTCTAGCTTTTCTCTTTTCATCTATTACATTGGCACCATCCGATTCTAGATTGGCTACAATTAATTTATTTTCTTTAATCAGTAATCCTGCAGGATATGCTTCGGTTGGAATAAATCCTTCAACAACTGTTTTGCCGGTACCAAGATTGGCACTGCTTTTTCCTAAATGTATGATTGCAATAGCATTATCGAGTCCATTAGACACGTATAATTTTTTTCCATCAACACTAAGCGATAATCCATTTGGTGTACTTCCTTGCAGATTTCTCCCAGCCATTCCTACAAAAATATTTTCTACCAGTTGATTGTTTTTTGCATTGATAACCGTTATTTCATCGCTAGACCCATTAGCCACATAAATAAATTTACCGTCTGCAGAAGCAATAATAGCATTAGGATGAAGCCCAACAGTCATTTCTTTTTCCAACTTTCCATTGCTTGTATTAAACACCGAAATGGTACCGCTAGCAGTAGCACCTGTAATAGGGCTTGTGTAAGCTAATCCCCAAGGAACTCCTGCTGTTGACTTACTAGAATCTATGACAGTTTCACCAGCCCAATTGGTCACAAATATTTTTTTACCAGAAACCGCTAATCCAAAAGGAGCTACACCAGTATTGGTTTTCCAAACAATGGTTCTTGTATCCCAATTCAATTTAATCAACTCATTGTTGCCATTTAAAACAACATAAATAAAATATTGATTTTCTTCTTTAATTACTTCT
>CAIZMD010000641.1 GCA_903933995.1 uncultured Bacteroidota bacterium | reverse complement strand
CCAAATTCTTTGGGCCTGAAAATATTGCTACGCAACATGCTTTATTGGTAGGTCTGTCTCTAACAGTTCCCAGTATTTTTATGATGGGATGTTGGTTCTTAAATCGCGGCGGTCAGAGAATCAATCAAGATCATCTTCCATTTGCGGCATTGAAACTTACATTAGTAGTTTTTTATACCTTGGTAGATGTTCCATACCTCTACCTATTCTACACCGGATCTTTTGTAAGTCTGTTTTTGGTCACGCATATTTTAGCAGGTGCGCATCCTACTAAGGGAGCTTATGCACAACACTAATATTTGTTATTAGAATATTGGAATTTGTGTTGGGAGGTAAGGGATTGGTATTAAAGAAAACTTCAGATGCATCAGGAGATGATTGTTGATCTTGAACAGATCAAGATCATTTTGATTTCGCATCGCGCATTTGCGCCAAAATTTCATCTACATAGATTCGGTCATTACTCAAACGAGGAATCTTGTGTTGCCCACCCAGCTTGCCTTTGCTGCGCAACCACTCGTGAAAAACGGTTTTGTCTAGCGCGTGCACATGTGGCATTACTAGGGCAATATCTTTGTATCGCTTGGCTTCATAATCACTGTTCACCAATTTTAGTGCGCAGTCTAACTCATAAGCAAATTGATCAACTGAAACAGGCGTTTCATCAAACTCTATCAACCACTCGTGTCCTCCTTTAGATTCATCGCCCATATACACAGGAGCCGCAGTATAATCATTCACCACCAAACCGGTTTTCTCACAGGCCATGGTAATGGCTTTATCTGCATTGTCTGCAATCAGCTCTTCGCCAAAAGCATTGATATATTGTTTTAATCGGCCAGTCACTTTTACTTTGAACGGAGATAGGTTCACAAACTGAATGGTGTCTCCTACCAAGTATCGCCATAGGCCACCATTTGTGCTGATAACCAGAGCGTAATTTTTTCCAATCACTACATCGTTCAAACCAATGGTCTTGGGGTCAGGCTTACCATATTCTTCCACCGGCATGAACTCATAAAAAATGCCATGATCCAGGAGTAATAACATGCCATCTTCAGAAGGGTCATTCTGAGCTGCAAAAAATCCCTCACTGGCATTGTACATTTCTAAATAAGTAACACCGGGACCCAAGAGTTTTTTAAACTGCTCACGATAAGGTGTGAAAGAAACCCCTCCATGTCCGTATAATTCTAGATTGGGCCAAACCTCTTTTAACGTGGCTTTGCCCGTAATTTCTAGAATGCGTTTGACCAATACCAGGGTCCAAGTAGGTACCCCAGCAATAGAAGTTACATTCTCTTCAATAGTAGACTGGGCAAGGCTTTCAATCTTTCCTTCCCACTCGTCCATGAGTGCAATACTTAATTCCGGAGTGCGAATCCACTGCCCCCAAAAAGGGGTATTCTGCAACAGGACCGCACTCAAGTCTCCGTACTGAATCTCTTCATTCACTTTGCTAATCTGATGGCTTCCACCAATCACCAGACTTTTGCCCGTGAGCAAATCACTCTCATTATTGTAATTATAATACAGCGTAAGTACATCTTTGGCTGCCTGAAAATGGTTATCTTCTAAACTCTCTTCTGTAATGGGAATAAACTTACTTTTCTCACTGGTAGTGCCGCTGCTTTTGGCAAACCAATTTACAGGTGTGTTCCAAAGCAATTGTTCCTCCCCCTCCATCAATCTATTGATATAGGGTTTCAGGTCTTCGTATTCGTGAATAGGAATGGCTTCTTTGAATTTGCGGATGTTGAAAATCTCTTTCATCCCATAGCGCCTGCCAAATTCTGTGTATTGTCCGTGAGTAATCAGGTCTTGCAATACCTCGCGCTGCGCCGCAATGGGTTCATTCATCCATTGGTCAATTTTACCCTGTCTGAGTCTTGCTAATCGGGATATGGCTGGGCTGAGTATTTTCATTGCTTTGACTTTGGCAAAATAAGCAATGATGTTGAGAATACCGAAGGATTATTCTGATGGATGGGCTTCAGTATCAGTTTGTTCGGTTACAACCTCTGCCATGGGAGTATTATCTTTTCCCATTTCAATGATCCAATCTTTTCGCTTGAGTTCAAAATTGGTTCCTAGGTACAACCTGCGCACTTTTTCATCAGCTGCCAGCTCCTCAGCAGTACCATGACGGAAAATCTTTCCCTCAATCAACAGATATGCCCGGTCACAAATAGAGAGGGTTTCGTTTACATTATGATCCGTAATCAGGATCCCAATATTCTTATACTTGAGTTTGGCTACCACACTTTGAATATCTTCTACGGCAATGGGATCCACGCCGGCAAAGGGTTCATCTAATAAGATAAACTTGGGGTCAACGGCCAGTGCCCGGGCAATTTCGGTTCTTCTTCTTTCTCCTCCGCTCAAACTGTCTCCATTGTTGCTGCGTACATGATGTAGGTGAAATTCATCCAAGAGGGACTCCAATTTATGCTGGCGTTCTCCTTTGGTGAGCTTGGTCATTTCTAACACCGCCATAATATTGTCTTCCACGGTGAGCTTGCGGAACACACTGGCTTCCTGTGGCAGGTAGCCAATTCCCATTTGGGCCCTTTTATACATGGGAAGCTTGGTAATATCTAGATCATTGAGGTATACACTACCCTCATCTGGCTTGATCAAACCCACTACCATATAGAATGTGGTGGTCTTTCCGGCACCATTGGGGCCTAGTAAACCCACAATCTCTCCCTGCTCTACATTCACGCTCACATGGTTCACAACGGTTCTTCCCTTGTAACTCTTGATCAGGTCTTTGGTATGGATGGTCAGGTTCATAAACTGCTGTAAAAATAGGATTGTTAGTAGCAAGATGGGGCAAATAGACCTAGTATTTTGTTATTGTTTTAGGTTTCTGCCTATTTTTGCCGCCATGAAAGTGATAGATCATATTTCCCAGGCCAAGGACACATTAGTTTCTTTTGAAGTTTTGCCACCCTTAAAAGGCAAGACCATTAATACTTTATATGACCATTTGGACCCCTTGATGGAATTTAAACCATCTTGGATCAATGTTACCTATCACCGTAGTGAAACCATGTTCAAAAAGAAGACCGATGGCACTTTTGAACGCGTAGAAGTTCGCAAACGCCCCGGAACCGTGGGTATTTGTGCGGCCATCATGAACCACTACCAAGTAGACGCTGTTCCGCATATTATCTGCGGTGGTTTTACCAAACGTGAAACCGAAGACGCCTTAATTGACCTAGATTTCTTGGGAATAGACAATGTATTGGTATTGCGTGGCGATGCTGCCAAGAACGAATCTGCTTTTGAACCAGAAAAAGACGGCAACCATTTTGCCATTGACCTTTTGAGTCAGGTGAGCAATATGAATAACGGCATTTACCAAGACGAAGACATCAAGAGCGGTGGTAAAACCAAGTTCTGCATGGGCGTTGCTGGTTATCCAGAAAAACATTTTGAAGCACCTAACTTAGAAATAGACCTCATCAAACTCAAAGAAAAAGTAGACGCTGGCGCCGATTATATCATGACGCAGATGTTCTTTGACAACCAAAAATTCTTTGAATTTGTAACGGCTTGTAAGAATATGGGCATCAACGTTCCCATTATTCCAGGTCTAAAACCCATAACCAATAAGAAGCAATTATCGGTGCTGCCTAGGATCTTCCACGTAGACATTCCAACCGATTTGTCAAACGCTATTAACAAATGCAAGACAGACGCGGAATGCGAACAAGTTGGTACCGAGTGGTTAATCCAACAAAGCAAGGAACTCAAATCTTTTGGTTCACCCGTATTGCATTACTATACCTTGGGTAAACCAAAAGTTATTTGGAATGTGGTGAAGAATGTATTCTAAACTGTTCCTATTTTCCTGTTGATTTTATCTTGGCGTCTATCAAATCATTGAACTGATCCAAACTCAATTGTTTGGCAATAATTCTTTTGTCCTTATCCAAAAGATAAATGGTTGGCGTTTTATACACGTCATAGAGTTGCTTGTAATTGGGTCTACCCGCTTTTTCTTCCGCTGTGCGCGATGCCTTGGTTTGATAAGCCTGTGTCCAAGTGTTGCTGATCTTTTTCTCAACCAAGAATTTCTTCCAAGCTGGAATTTCATTATCATAAATATTCACAGAGAATACTGCCACTCCTTGTTTCTTCCACTTGGCTTGATAGAAGGAATCCAATCTAGGAATCTCTTCCTTACAATGACCACAATTGGGATCCCAAAACGCCACAATGGTAAAAGGAGATTTTAAATTATAAAGAGAAACAGATTTGCCTGTAGTATCGGTCAAATCCAATAGGGGTGCGGGTTGGCCAAGTTGGTTGGCCATCATACTATAAGCTCTTTCGGTAATGGTTTTCTTAGATGCTGCATTCAGTAGCACCGTATCGCCCTTGGCATAAAAATTTTCAAACAGGTACAAAAAGACTTTGTCCTGACCCATGAATTCTGGGTTAATATACTTGTTAGTGAACTTGGTTAAGAGATAAGGAAAAATCTCTTTTCCAGTTCTGGCATAGAGCAGCATATATTTTACTTCTGCAATAATACTATCTGGATCTGGCGATACATAGTATTTAAAATAGTCGTCTAGTTTGGGTTCAAAAAATGGTGTGCGCAACAAACGATCATCATTAAAATTGACATCGTCCCAGAAATGGTCTTTTACATATCTATAGGGATAGCTGGAATCTGGTACGCCTTTTACAATAGGAATTTCTGGGGCCGTTGGTCGCTTCATGGTATTGAACAACATGGCCAATAAAGACTTGGGATATTGTTTGATAATGCTGTTGCGATAGTCCTGTAAGTCTTTGTCTGCTGCAATAATCAAATCGCGCAAGCGGGTACTATCTGCCTTGGTTGTTGCGGCTTTGTATTGCAACTCTAGCTCATTGAGTTTCTTTCCCTTCTCATTTGACACTTTGGAATAAGTGCGGAACAAATCATTATCAGCAGAGCCCGTAATTTTTACATCGTCTTTCTTAGCAGTATCTGCTACAATACTAAAATGTTGTTGGTCACTGATCAACACTTCAAATAAAATGCTGTACTGGGGAGATACCACAAAATAGATGCCCCCCGTGAGTTTGGTATTCCCTTTGAACACACCCATCCCCTTCTCATCCAAGATGGCAGAATCCATCAGCGCCCTTCCCTTACCATAATTGCTACCCAAGTAGATCTTGCAATTCTTTAGTGGTGTAAGCGTAATACTAATATGTTTGGGCGGAAGGTTGGAAGATCCACCTGCACTGGTAGCGGCTGGTTTCTTTACCTGCGCCAACGCAACTTGCGCCAAGACCAACAAGAGAATAGGGAAGATTCTTTTCATAAAAACATGGAATTGGGTATAAAAATAGTCTGGATTACATTTGCACCCGTGAGAAAACAGAAAAAAAGCATTGTACTGGAAGAATTGTTGGTGGAAGATTACGCCGCCGAGGGTAAATCTTTGGCCCGTTTTGAAGGAAAAGTAGTCTTTATTGAGGGCGCAGTACCCGGAGATATAGTTGACGTTCAGTTATCCAAGAACAAAAAAGACTGGGCCGAAGGTCATGTGGTGAAGTACCATAGCTATTCCAAAGACCGAGTTACCCCCTTCTGTAGTCATTTTGGCGTTTGTGGAGGATGCCAGTGGCAGATGCTACCCTATGAGAAGCAATTGTTCTACAAAACCAAACAGGTGGCGGATAACCTAACCCGAATTGGTAAAGTGGCCCTTCCTGAAATGATGCCCATTATTGGTGCGGCCCAAACAGAACAATATAGGAATAAGATTGAATACACATTTGGTACCAAAACTTATATCCCATCGGCACAATTTAGATTGATGAAGGCCGAGGGTGTTTCTTTTGATGACCTTCCGGGCGGTGCCGGTTTTCACGTGCGTGGATTTTTTGACAAAGTGGTAGAGATAGATACCTGTCATTTACAAGAGGAGCCCACCAACCTGATTCGCAAATTTGTGGCGGCTTATGCCATTGAAAGAAACCTACCTTTTTATGACGTGCGCAAGCACCAGGGTTGGTTACGCAATATGTTTATCCGCAATAGTACTATTGGCGAGTTGATGGTCAATATTGTATTTGGATACGAAGACGAAAATAACCAGAAAGCCTTGATGGACTTGGTTTTGAAGGAGTTCCCGCAGATCACCACTTTGTTGTACACCATCAATACCAAACACAACGATAGTCTCTTTGACCTTTATCCGCAAACCTATTTTGGACCAGGATATATTTTGGAGAAGCTAGAAGATTTTCAATTCAAGATCAGCCCCAAGTCTTTTTTCCAGACCAATACCAAACAGGCAGAAAGACTCTATCAAGTAACACGAGAATTTGCAGAACTAAATGGCAGCCAAACTGTTTATGATTTGTATTGTGGTACGGGAAGCATTGGCATTTTTGTGAGCAAGCTGGCAAAAAAATTGGTGGGTGTAGAGGTAGTGGCAGAAGCTATTGAGGACGCCAAAGAAAATGCAGCGCTTAACAATTTAGATAAAACAGCATTTTTTGCTGGCGATGTGATTGAGATCTGTGACGATGCGTTTTTTGAAACCCATGGTAAACCAGACGTGATTATCACAGACCCTCCAAGAGCGGGTATGCACGAGAAATTGGTGCGAAAGCTTTTAGAGATTGCTGCTCCTACCATTGTCTATGTGAGTTGTAATCCAGCTACACAGGCAAGGGACTTAAATTTATTAGACGAGAAATACACGGTAGAGAAAATACAACCTGTTGACATGTTTCCTCATACCTTGCATATAGAAAACGTGGTGCAATTAAAATTGCGTACCAATTGATCCCTTAACCCATGACCGAATTCAGACCCAGTAGATTTGAAATCCTGCCCACCATTGTCAAAAACCTGTTGATTATCAACGGTCTTTTCTATTTGGCGCAAATCACCTTCAAGTCATCCGCAGGTTTTTCCCTTGATAATATATTGGCCCTGCACGCTTGGCAGAGTAGTCTGTTCCGTCCTTGGCAACTGGTGACCCATATGTTTCTACACGGAGACTTCTGGCATATTTTCGGAAATATGTTTGCGGTTTGGATGTTTGGTTCTGTATTGGAAAACCTTTGGGGACCCACTAGGTTCCTATTGTTTTATATCATTTGCGGATTAGGTGCGGCCCTGATGCACTTGCTCTTTTTGAGTTATGAAGTCATTCCACTCATGGCAGATTGGGCAGCCTTGGTGCAAGCCCAAGGATCCGGAGTTGGATTTGCAAAAGCCCTACACGCATTCAATGACCACAACCCTGGTGTACTGGGTAATCAACTAGAATTGGCCAACCAGGTAATTGCCAATCCCACTGATGTACAAGCAACCAATACCCTCATGACCTGGATTCAATCCTATTATGAAGCCAACCTAAACACGGCTACCATTGGTGCCAGTGGAGCGGTTTTTGGTTTGTTGGCAGCCTTTGTTTACTTGTTTCCCAACACCTATATCTACCTGTATTTTTTGGTGCCAGTAAAGGCCAAATGGTTGGGGATTGGGTATTTTGCCTACGAATTATACTATGCTGTTCAGAACAGTGGAGGAGACAATGTAGCAAGATGGGCTCACGTTGGTGGAGCCATTGTAGGATTACTCATTGTCATGACTTGGAACAAAAAGAACAGAAAAACGTTTTATTGATACCAGTACGGTTCACAATCTTCAATTATGGCAGAAAACACGTATAAAACCAATCGGGGAATTCTCCTAGGACAGGACAATAATGCCTTGGTATACTTGGTAGCCATTAACCTCTTGGTATTTGTATTCCTTACTTTTATCAAGATCATCTATTATCTCTCAGAGATTCCCATTGAATTCTTTTTTACACAAATACAGAATTGGTTTACCCTTCCGGGGATGGGAGAAAAACTAGCAACCAGACCATGGGCACTTTTAACCTATATGTTTACCCATGGTAGTATTTGGGGTTTGATTAGTTCTTTGCTCTGGCTTTGGTGCTTTGGCTATATACTCCAAGACTTGACAGGAAATAACAAACTGATTCCCATTTATCTCTATGGTGGTTTTGTGGGAGGATTGGTTTTCTTTTTAACCGTGAATCTATTTCCTGTTTTAGCTAATCATATTCAAACCATTGAACCCATGATGGGAGCCGGCGCCGCCGTTATGGCCGTTGCTGTTGCTACTACTACTTTGGCGCCGGATTATAGAATCTTCCCACTCATTAATGGAGGCATTCCACTTTGGGTATTGATGGTCATTTTTGTGGCCATTGATTTTGCCACCCTTGCATCAAGCAGTGCAGGTATTGGTGCTGCGCATCTTTGCGGCGGCGCGATAGGTTTTTTGTATATTAGACAATTGCGCAGAGGTTCTGATTGGGGTGCATGGATGATTAAACTGGTAGAATGGTTAGACGATTTATTTAGCCCTGAAAAGAAACACCGCAATACCAAGAGCGCAGACAAACATTTTTATCAACCCGGTAAAAAGCCATTTGAAAAAACGCCAAACCTTACCCAACAGAAACTGGATGAGATCCTAGACAAGATTAACCAACAAGGATACCAGTTCTTGACCGATGAGGAAAAAGCCTTTTTAAAAAGAGCAAGCAAGGAAGACCTTTTATGAGTAGCATCCGCACCATATTCAAATCCATGATTTTTTTGGGAGGAATTGTTTGTACGCTTGTTTATCTCTATTCCTGTCTTACACCCTATATCAGTCCCATTGATTGGCATTACCTAAGTTTTGCAGCACTTTTCTTTCCAATAGTATTGGTAGCCATGTTGGGCTGGACCATTATTGCCATTATTTGGTTTAGAAAATACAGCCCCGTATTTGTGATTTGTTTGGCACTGGGTTATCAAAATATCATCAGCGTTTTTGGCTTTCATCCAGGCAAGGATTTTCAGGCTCAAAAGGATTCTGGTTCCATCAGGGTGCTGTCTTGGAACGTGAACAATTTCAATACCAATGCTACAGACAAAGACCCCAAGGCCTTAGACATGATTCAGTTTATGCAGGCCCAACAACCTGATATCATTTGTTTGCAAGACTTTTCAGAGCTACACTGGGGTAAATTTGGACCTACTATTGATTCCATTAAATCTTTCACAGGTCTGCCCTATCATTTTTTTAGCGAGGCCGATGCCAATTATGGTGTGATTATTTTTTCACGTTGGCCATTTTTAAATAGACAATCGGTACCCTTTACCAATATCAATCTCACGGAATCCTTACAGTACGCAGATATTCAAACACCCAATAAAGTATTAAGGGTGTATAATACACACTTGGCTTCTATGAATATTCACGTAGAAGTAATGGATGAAACCAATGTGAACCAACTCAAGTTTTTGGATAGAAACAAAGAAATCTTGATGAAAAAAGACAAGCTCTATCGCATGGCTTTTTTTGACCGATTACACGTTCAACAAGCGCAAATGGTGAAACGCAGTTTAGACAGTTCTCGTTTGCCCTTCATCTTTACTGCAGATTTGAATTCTGTTCCTTCCAGTTTTGTTTACCAGCATTTGAGCAAGGGTTTGAACGATGCATTTCTAGAAAAAGGATTTGGTTTTGGAAGAACCTATGACAGTCTTTCTCCCACATTGCGCATTGATGTACTATTGACTAGCAAGGATATAACAACCAAACAGGTCAAGACTCCCCGCATTCACGAGAGTGATCACTTGCCCATTATTACAGATATTCATTTGAAACCCTGATTTTTTGTATTTTGTGGGCATGGCCAAAAACGTTTTTCTCCGCGCGTTTAAAACCCTCTGTCTTTCTATTACCTTGTTACTAGTTCTCTTGTTTCTAGTAGCTTGCTTATCTCCTTATGTAAATCCCGCAAACTGGTGGTTAAATGGGTTCACCGGTTTGATTGTTCCATACTTGGTATTGCTCTTATTTTTTGCCTTGATTTTTTGGTTGATTGTAAAACCAGTGGTTGCTTGGTTACCTTTTTTAAGTCTTTGTTTGGGTTGGCAACAATTAGAAGTGGTGTTTGCTTGGCATGCTGGGTCTGGATTCACCAAGAAAAAGCACGAACTAAATATGCGTGTGATTGATTGGAATGTGCAAAGTTTTAATGGTCTTACCCAGAATAAAGAAACCAGGAGACTAATCAGAACAGATGTTGCTGAGAGCATTTTAAAACTCCAACCAGATATCATTTGTCTACAAGAATTTAATACCAGTTTGAGCAGTGTAGACAATATTGCCTTGTTTAGCAAAACCCATCCTTACCATTATTTTTCAAAAGACTATCTGCGCAACAAGGGCGATTACTTGAGTGGCAGTATCATTTTTTCTAAGTACCCCATTATTGACACCGGAAGGGTGGCTTATCCCGTTGCAGAAAGCCTGATTCATGCCGATATTAAAAAAGGGGATGACACAATCCGAATCTTCACTACCCATCTCCAATCTTTTAAGTTTCAGAAAAATGACTACGCGGATATTGAGAAGATCCGGGATCAGGATCAGGAAACAGTTAGCGCTTCTAAGAATCTTTTTAGAAAAATGAAACTGGCTTTTTCCAGAAGGGGCATACAGTCAGACCTAGTGCGGGAAGCCAGAGACAAAAGCCCCTTTCCCAGTATTGTTTGTGGTGATTTTAATGATGTGCCCAATTCCTATACCTATTTTAATATCAAGGGAGACTGGCAGGACGCCTTTCTAAAAAAAGACTTTGGTATTGGCCGAACCTTTGTTTCCTTGGCCCCTACTTTGCGTATTGACTATATTCTAGTAGACAACCATTTCTCTGTGCGACAGTTTGATATGGTAGACGAAGACCTTTCAGACCACGTGATGCTCGTGACGGATCTGCGCCTGAAAAAATAAAATCCCGTATCTTGCAGTCCATGTTTTTCCTGAGTCATACCTGCTGTTGTTGTTGCTGCTGTTAATTCAGCCCCTATTTTATTGCAGACAACCCAACCATTTTCCAATCTTTTCAAGTAACAAACATGTCACTCAAAGTATATAATTCACTTAGCAGACAAAAAGAAGACTTTAACCCCATTAACCCGCCCTATGTGGGAATGTATGTTTGCGGACCAACCGTAAGCGGAGAAAGTCACTTAGGTCATGCACGTCCTTTTATCACTTTTGACGTGGTCTATAGATACCTTATGCACTTGGGTTATAAAGTGCGTTATGTGCGCAATATCACCGATGCTGGTCACTTTGAAGAAGAAGGAAGAGCAGCCGAAGACAAGATCAGTAGCAAAGCCATTTTGGAAAAATTGGAACCCATGGAACTGGTGCAGAAATACACCAATCTATACCACTGGGCCATGAGCCGTTTTAACAACCTTCCTCCCAGTATTGAACCAACTGCAACAGGTCATATTGTGGAACAAATAGAGATGATTAAAAAAATCATCGAAGATGGTTATGCTTATGAAGCCAATGGTTCTGTGTACTTCAACGTTGAAAAATACAATACCGATTTTTCTAAGGTTGGCAAGCCTTATGGCATGCTGAGTGGTAGAAATATTGACGAGCAATTAGATACCACCAGAGAACTAGAGAACCAAGACGAGAAAAGAAATAGAAACGATTTTGCTCTTTGGAAATCGGCACCGCCAGAACATATCATGCGCTGGAACAGCCCATGGGGAGAGGGTTTCCCGGGTTGGCATATTGAGTGCTCGGCCATGAGTAGTAAATATTTGGGTCAGGAATTTGATATTCACGGTGGTGGTATGGACTTACAATTTCCGCACCATGAATGTGAGATTGCACAGAGTACTGTTTGCAATCACAAAACCCCTGCACGTTATTGGTTACACAATAATATGATTACCATTGAGGGTAGAAAAATGGGCAAGAGTTATAACAATGTGGTTAAGCTTACTGAATTATTTAGTGGCAGCAGCCCGGTTTTAACGCAGGCTTATTCTCCCATGACGGTGAGGTTCTTTATTCTTCAAAGCCATTATCGCGGTACGCTAGACTTTAGCAATGAAGCTTTGCAAGCTTCTGAAAAAGCTTTCAAAAGATTGTGGGAAGCACACGAATGGTTTGCCAAATATGCTATTACAGATCAGCCTGGAACAGACCTAGCCTTGGATGAGAAAGTGCAGCAACTGGTGCAAGAATTTGACGCCTTTATGGATGATGATTTTAGCACGGCAAAAGTCTTGGCCAATATGTTTGACCTTGCATCTATTATCAATTCTATCAAAGACAAGCATATTCCAGAAACAGCCATCAGCGGTAAAACCTTAAGCTTATTACAAACCCAATTAAAAGTCTATTTGGAAGATGTATTTGGTTTGGTGAGCGAGCGCCAAGGAGACGGCGCCCAATTAGACGGGGTATTGCAACTCTTGATTAGCATTAGAAAAGACGCCAAGAGCAAACGCGATTTTATGACCAGTGATAAAATCAGAAATGAATTGGCAGCTTTGGGTGTGCAACTAAAAGACGAGAAAGACGGGGCTACTAGCTATACTGTAGCATAAGCATTAATGGTTGCAGTCGTCTGCATG
>CAIZMD010000640.1 GCA_903933995.1 uncultured Bacteroidota bacterium | reverse complement strand
TTATTTTAGTTTCCCTTCTAGGAACAATAATTTTGTTTTTTGTATGGCTGCAACGCTCATACTGTCTTTAATTTCCCCATTCATCACCATTTGATAGGCTTCTTCAAATGGCAGTTTTTTAATTTGCAATTGTTCGGTTTCTTCTGGTTCTGCCTGATATTGGGTTAAATCGGTTGCAAGATACAGAATGGCCAGCTCGTCACTCACAGAATTTGACAAATGCATTTCTAATAATTGATCCCATTGCTTAGCCACCAATCCCGTTTCTTCTAATAATTCTCTTTTAGCACTATCTAAGGGGTCTGTTCCAACAGGGCCGCCCCCTTCTGGAATTTCCCAACTATATGCTTCTAAAGTGTAGCGGTACTGACCTACCAAATAAGTGTTATGATGCTCATCTAACACCATGACCCCAACGGCTCTATTTTTAAAATGAACCTTACCATAAATACCCGTTCCACCTCCGGGATTAATCACATCAAATTCAGTTAGCTGAATCCATGGATTTTCATAAATAGACTTGGAAGCAATTGTTTTCCAAGGATTCTCTTCTGGATTCATGACAGCTTTTTTTTGAACAAATTGGGGATAGAGATCAACAAATACAATAATACTATTCCAACCAAGCTAAACTTGATTAGGGCAATATTTCTAGTAAGACTCAGTGATAAAGGGCTATAATGTTGATCAATGGTTTGGAGCATCAACAAATTTTCAGCAATATCTAAAACACCTGCTATTAAAGCCAATCTGGCCATTAACCACCCCAAAAATTGCATCTTGGAATTGGCCCATTTTGAAGCCATCCCTTCCGCAGCTAATGCCAAAAAGAATACATAAGCTACAATAAACAAAAAGTCAATTTGAATATTTAATCTTACGTCCTTGATATTCCATCCATGTAAAATGGTTTGTACCCGCTGAGGTTGATTGGCCAATTCCAAATCAACTATCGCCCTTGGGCTATCAGGTGTTATTAATACAGCCCCTTGCCAGCGCATTGCTGTCATCATTAAAATACAGAACAAAGCTGCTATATAGATGGGTTGTTTAAACATGACTGTACAAAGTTACTGATAAGCCTATCCAGACGAAAATAAAAAACCCCCGCCTTTGAGCGAGGGTTTTCAATAGGTATAGTTGATTACAGACCAAAAGCCTGTTTCACTTTTTTCACATAATCTAGTTTCTCCCAAGTAAAGAGCTCCACTTTTACCACTTTCTCTTTGCCAGAAGGGTCTTTGAAGGTTTTGTATACCACTTCATTCTTACGACCCATATGACCATAAGCAGCAGTTTCACTGTACATAGGTGTACGTAGTTTCAAGCGCTGCTCAATAAAGTAAGGACGCATGTCAAAAATGCCTTGTACAATCTTACCAATTTGACCATCGGTCATTTTCACTTTGGCTGTACCATAAGTGTTTACATTGATGCTGGTTGGTTTGGCTACGCCGATGGCATAAGAAACCTGTACCAACACTTCATCAGCCAATCCTGCAGCAACCAGGTTCTTGGCAATATGCCTTGTAGCATAGGCTGCTGAACGGTCTACCTTACTAGGATCTTTACCGCTGAAAGCGCCACCACCGTGTGCACCTTTACCACCATAAGTATCAACGATGATCTTACGGCCAGTTAATCCAGTATCTCCGTGTGGACCACCAATCACAAACTTACCCGTTGGGTTAATATGGTATTTGATGTCTGCATTAAACAGCTTGGCGTATTTCTTGTATTTTTTCTTTACCCTTGGAATCAAGATATTGATGATATCATCTTTGATCTTGGCCAACATTTTAGCTTCGCTGTCAAAATCATCGTGTTGGGTAGATACCACAATGGCGTCAATCCTAACAGGTTTATTGTTATCATCATATTCCAAAGTCACCTGGCTCTTTGCATCTGGACGCAGGTACTGGATGGCTTTGTTTTCGCGGCGTAATGCAGCTAGTTCAATCAAGATTTTATGAGCAATATCCAAGGCCAAAGGCATATAGTCATCGGTTTCATTGCTGGCATAACCAAACATCATTCCTTGGTCACCGGCGCCTTGTTCTTCTTTCTTCTTCTTATCAACTCCTTGGTTAATATCGGCACTCTGCTCGTGAATAGCAGACAAAATACCACAGCTATTGGCTTCAAACATGTATTCGCTCTTGGTATAACCAATCTTGCGAATCACACCTCTTGCAATCTCTTGCACATCCAAATATGCTTTGGACTTCACCTCTCCAGCCAAAATTACTTGACCAGTAGTTACCAATGTTTCACAAGCAACTTTTGACTCTTTGTCAAAAGCCAAAAAGTTATCAATCAACGCATCAGAAATCTGATCCGCTACTTTGTCCGGATGGCCTTCAGAGACACTCTCGGAAGTAAACAAATAAGGCATAATGGGTATTTTTGAAAGTTATGGTTGCAAATATAAAGCAACCAATCATTTAAATCTTGGAATAAACAATTCTCAATCGCATCCTAAATCTGGAATGCGTTCCGCCACCAAGTCTAACCCTACCATTTGATATTTCATTACCATAGGTTGGTGACAAGTAGTACTCCTGCTGAATAGTCTGATTAGGATAAGGCGAAGTATAATACATGGAATCGTTAGCCGGTGCAGTTAAGATCATGCTGAAAGCAGTATCCCTTCTAGAGGCAACACCTTGAACATACCTACTGATATTGAAATTGTAAGCTGCCACCCTATTATACCCCTGCATAGATTTGTAAGTCAAATAACCGCCAAATTCTCCCACATTGGGACCGGAAAGAGAAACTACATAATCATTGGGAATATTTTTCTTGCGTCTATTGACACTATCATAAATCCCCAAAAACAAGTACCTAGGTGGATTCATTTGAACATCGGTGGTTACCAAATTGGCATCATCGGGCACTTGTTCTGCAATCAATTCTGCTCTATGAATAATTCTATTTGAAAGAGATTGCAATCCGGGCACCCTGATTCTTACACCTGTACCTGGCATGGTTTGTACATAAACCAAGGAATCTGATTTTGGCGTAACGGTTAAAAATTTGGCTACTTCAGAACCTGTTCTGTTGCGAGTTACATAGTTAACATCGCCAGAGGCAAGGGTATTAAATTTCAAATAAGTAACAACGGTATCTCTAGCAGTTGAACCAGTACTAGCCGTACTATAATAAAGCGCTAATTTGGTATTGGAATCACCCAAATTCACGTGCAACATAGCATTGGCTGGAGTAGATGGATCAGGAATTACGGCAAAACCATTGAAATAAGACCTAAAGGCAGAATCTGATTTATAGGCATTGGTAGTATCATAACCCGTAATCATTCTTCTAGCAAAACTCTTGTTCAAAGGAATGCGAATTTGATTTACTGCGTTTTCATACCTGTTTTTGACAGAATCTCCAAGCCTACGAATATCTACCGTTTTGGTGGGTGCAATTGGAATGCTATAATAATTAATAGGATAAACTTGTGGGTAGTTAACTGGATATACTTTGAACTGCTCAATCAATCCATTGACTTCATGTACATTCAATTTCAATGGTTGTAAAGAGTCTCCATAATAGCCTCTATAACTTAGAATTAATACCGCAGAATCTACAATAATACTGTCTCTAACACCCTGCATGGATAAAGGATAGACATTGGAAGCAACTTCAAAATAAAGGGAGGCATTAGACTTTCCAAATAAGGGATCATTATTGATTACACCCAAAACGTGGTTATCAGATTTGTATACCCTGATTGTGTCTCGGTCATCATAACTATCAGTATTTACATTAAAAACGGTATCAAAGGTATTTACACCATCAGCAGCAGGAATCAATCCCCCTGCTAGTTCAGTACTAGAAATACGGGTGCATCCAAAAACTAAAACTATACCTAAAACAACAAAAGAAAACAGCCGACGCCGTGTAAAAAATGCATCCATCAGTTAAAAATTACTTGCCCGCAAGGTCGTTGTACAATTCTAAATACTCTGTTAAATCAGAATCCCATCCTTTAAAGGGAACTGTCTTCTTGCCTTTCACTTTTGAAAAATCGTCTACCAACTTCTTTTCAATGACGTCAGATCCAAAAGTAATGGCGTCTGCATAAGTGGCTCCGCCTTTAAACATGGCGGTATTATTATGGTCTTTGAAACTATCCAAATCCTTTTCCTTGATATTAGCATTGATCATGGCTTTTTGGATAAAATCTGCACCCAGTTCTTCCGTAAAAGTATTTTGACCAATAGTGAATACCACTTTACTATTACCAAAAACAGGCTCTTTTTTATAAGCAGTTTTAATATAAGCAGGTATTAATCCTGTCATCCAGCCACTACAGTGAATAATGTCTGGAGGCCATCCAAATTTCTTCACAGTTTCCAATGCACCTTTGCAGAAGAAAATGGTTCTCAAGGCGTTATCATCAAACCATGTTTCTGATTCGTCGTGAAAAATCTGTTTTCTTTTGAAGAAATCTTCATTTTCTAGAAAATAGACCTGTAAACGGGCATTGGGCAAAGAAGCCACTTTGATTTGCAAAGGATAGTCATCATTGTCAACAGAAACATTGATTCCAGATAATCTAACTACTTCATGCAACCGATGTCTGCGTTCATTAATAACCCCAAATCTGGGCATGATACACCTCACTTCCAACCCCGTGTCATTACTCTTAATGGCTAACTTATTAATCACTTCGGCAAACTCCGTTAGTTCTAAATAAGGCGACATTTCAGTGGCAATGAATAAAATTCTTTTCTTTGTTGACATTATCACGCCATTTAATCAATACTTGAAAATAATTTGCAAAGGTATATAAAATAAAAGAACCGATAACGGATTAGTCTTTAGTCCCACCCAAACCATCCCATGATTCTTATAAAAAACGTTCCCGAACTGCAAAATTGGATTGTCAAACAGCACCAAAAAGGCGCAAAAATTGGTTTTGTCCCTACTATGGGTGCATTGCATAATGGTCATATCTCATTGATTACCAATAGTAAAAAACAAAACCTCTTAACCATTTGCAGCATTTTTGTTAACCCAACCCAATTTAATGACAGTGCTGACTTTGAAAAATATCCACAAACCATTGAATCTGACCTCCTAGCCTTGGAAAAAGCTGGCACAGACTTAGTTTTCCTTCCTACTCAGGCCCAAATCTATCCCAATGGACTAGCAGATTGTCCAGTGTATGACCTAGGAAACCTAGAAAATGTATTAGAAGGCAAATACCGCCCCGGGCATTTTCAAGGGGTTTGTCAGGTGGTTGACAGACTATTAGAATTGGTACAACCCCAAAAACTGTTTTTGGGCCAAAAGGATTTTCAGCAATGCATGGTCATTTCCAAATTATTGACACTCAAACAATCCACTATAGAGCTAGTTATTTGCTCAACATTAAGAGAAGACTCCGGTTTAGCTATGAGCAGTAGGAATATGCGATTAACAGTTGATGGTAGACAAAAAGCAGCCAAGATCTCTCAAGTTTTGAGTAATATTCAAAATCAGTTGAATACCCATACATCCATTTCCCAGCTTATAGCATCTGGGAAAACCATACTTCTAGAGGCTGGTTTTGACAGTATTGACTATTTAGATTTGGTAGAAGCAAAAAGTTTGGAACCCATTAACCAATGGGAGCCCCAAAAGCAAGCTGTGTTATTAATTGCAGCCTTTTTAGAGGGGGTTAGATTGATTGATAACTTGCCACTAATAAATGATAACAATTTTCTGCAGTTTTCTTGAAGACAAATTTCTAGTTTCGCGCCCATGCAAATAGATGTTTTAAAATCCAAAATCCATAGAGCTACTATTACAGAAGCCAATCTACACTATGTGGGAAGTTTAACCCTTGATGAAGACTTAATGGATGCCGCCAATTTTATAGAAAACGAGAAAATTCAAGTAGTGAATGTAAACAATGGTGAAAGACTTGAAACCTACCTGATTAAAGGTAAACGTGGAAGTGGGATTGTTTGCTTAAACGGACCTGCGGCCAGAAAAGGAGCAGTTGGGGATTTAGTGGTGATCCTTTCTTATGCTACTATGGATTTTGAAAAAGCTAAAACCTTTCAACCCTGGATTGTTTTTCCTAAGCAAGGAAATAAACTCTAATTGGACAAGCTTGCTTAACTTGCCAAAGAATCAATCCTTCATGAAAAAAAGACTGATCGCTATTTTAAAATATCTTTTCTTCCTAGGCATTGGGGTGTTTCTAGTTTGGTGGAGCTTACACCAGATTCCTCCAGATAAATGGGGGGAATTTAAAAAAGCCTTACAAACTGCTAAGTTTGGACTAATTGCGCCAGTGTTCTTCATTCTATCTCTTAGTCATGTTTTGCGTGCACTAAGATGGAGGATTCTAATGGAACCAATGGGTTATCATCCAGGCTTTGCAAATAGTTTTTTTGCTGTCATGATTGGGTATTTGGCCAATTTAGCCGTTCCTAGATTGGGTGAGGTTTTAAAATGCACCATATTGGCTAAATATGAAAAAGTTCCTGCTGAGAAACTAGTAGGTACTATTGTTGCGGAAAGAGCATTTGACGTTATTTCATTGGGAATTGTTTTTTTGTTGGCCTTTACGCTTCAATTTGACATTGTTGGGGAATATGGAAAACAATTATTTCAAGAAATGTTTCAAACAAAGACAGGTAGTTTTTCATCTACCAAATTGATCATTGTTGGACTAATCATCTTGGCCTTATTGTTAACCATCAAATTCTGGTTCAAACAATTTGCCCATTTGAAATTGGTGATTCTTTTCAAAAAAATCCTTAAAGGTATTTGGGAGGGTTTAAGCAGCGTCAATAAACTCAAAAACAAAGGATTGTTTCTTTTTTACAGTGCTGGCATTTGGTTCTTATACATTCTTGGAACCTGGGTAGGTCTTTCTGCTACCATTGGTACAGAACACTTGGGTTTACCTGATGCCATTTCCGCTTTGGCATTTGCCAGTATTGGCATGATTGTTACACCTGGTGGCATTGGGGCTTATGCCTTTTTTATGGCAAAAGTATTGGAGAAATCAGGGGTGGCTTTTGAACTTGGTTTTGCCAACGGAACCTTACAATGGTTTGCTCAATTCCTCATTGTCTTAATAGTGGGCACAATCTGTGTTTTGGCTTTGCCCGTATATAATAAAAGAAAATTACATGAAAGCGGTCAATAGTATTCCCAAGAAAATAGTTCCCTTGACCCAACTTAAAGCAATGGTAGCTAGTTGGCGAGCAACAGGGAAAACTATTGCATTTACCAATGGCTGTTTTGACATTTTGCATGAAGGTCATATTGCCTCATTATCTGAAGCTGCACAAGAAGCCGATTATTTAATTGTTGGGGTGAATAGTGATGCTAGCGTAAAAAGGTTAAAAGGACCTGAAAGACCCATTAATCATGAACAAAGTAGGGCCTTAATCTTGGCTAGTTTAGCCATTATAGACGCTGTTGTCATTTTTGAAGAAGATACGCCATTAAACTTGATCACCCATCTTTTGCCGGACTTTTTGGTCAAGGGAGGAGACTATACCATTGAACAAATAGTAGGAGCAAAAGAAGTAATGGCAAATGGTGGCAAAGTGATTATCAATCCAATTGTTGAAGGGTTTTCAACATCAGGTTTAATTCAACAAATCAAGGCCTCTCACTCCTAGTTTGTTTTGTAAACTTAACATAAGCCAATTAGCCGTTTCTATAAATTTGTGACAGATACATTTTAGCATGGCAAAGAAACAGTTTATACAAAGAGATATCAGTTGGTTAAGCTTTAATGCAAGGGTTTTGCAAGAAGCCAATGATCCTGAAGTACCCCTAAAACTCCGTATCAAATTCTTAGGCATTTTTTCCAATAATATGGATGAATTTTTCCGTGTTCGGGTAGCCACTTTAAAAAGGATGTTGGAATACGCTGAAAAGAATAGAAAAGTCAATTTTCATTTAGAAGATGCCCCTCAGGAAATATTGGATCAAATTCAAACTACTGTTTTAAAACAACAGGGTGAGTTTAATCGCATTTGGGAGGGCATTTTAAAAGAATTAAAAAAAGAAAAAATCTCCTTGGTCAATGAAAAGCAATTAAACAAGGAACAACAAGTATTTGTAAAGCGTTTTTTTGATGAGGAAGTTCGTGCTAGTATTATCCCATTGATGATTGAAAGCCTACCTCAACTACCCTATTTAAGAGACAAAAGTATTTATTTAGGAGTTGTAATGTCAAAGCATAATTCTGCATATAAACAGAAATATGCCTTAATAGAAATACCCGCAAAAGCAGTTGGCCGTTTTGTGATTCTACCCGCAAAAGCTGGTGAAACTCAGATTATTTTGCTGGAAGACGTAGTCAGGTTTAACCTACCCTATATCTTTTCTTATTTTGAATTTGACCAGTTTGAATCCCATGTCTTTAAAGTAACAAAGGACGCTGAAATTGATATTGACAATGATGTTAGTACCAGTTTTGTAGAGAAAATAGAAAAGGGACTAAAGAACAGAAGAAAGGGCAAACCAGTAAGATTTGTATATGACCGAGAAATGAATGCTGGTTTACTGGAATACCTTATTAGAAGACTAAGTTTAAATAGAAAGAGTAATATTATCCCTGGTGGGAGAATTCATAATTTCAGGCATTTCATGGATTTTCCAGACGTGTTTAAACCCACCAATAAGAGAAATTCTGCATTTCCCCATCCCCTTTTAAAATCAAGCATGCGGGTTACCGATGTGATTTTAAAAAAGGATTTATTACTCAATTTCCCTTACCATTCCTTTAATGCTGTAATTGATTTATTAAGGGAAGCTGCCATGGATCCAGACGTTAATTCCATTAAGATTACGGCCTATAGACTCGCTGCAAATTCAAAAATCATCAATGCCTTAATTAATGCCGCCAGAAATGGGAAAGAGGTAGTAGTCATGTTAGAATTAAAAGCAAGGTTTGATGAAGAAGCCAATCTAGAATGGAAAAAAGTATTGGAAGAAGAGGGCGTGAAAGTTTTATTAGGTGTTCCCAAAATGAAAATACACGCCAAGCTTTGTATCATCAAAAAAAGAAAAAATAATAAAACCATCCAATATGGTTTTGTTAGTACGGGCAATTTGAATGAGTCTACGTCAAAAGTTTATAGCGACCATTGTTTAATGACCAGTAACAGAAATGTGATGGCAGATATCAATAGGATTTTCAAATATTTAGAGAACTGGCGCAATGGATCCATTCCATTAACAGCCTGCA
>CAIZMD010000639.1 GCA_903933995.1 uncultured Bacteroidota bacterium | reverse complement strand
ATGGCAGAATGGGCCAATAAATTGCAAGCTCTTTGTGAATCAGAACCATTGGGAATTCCCGCCATCATAGCTTCTAATCCTAGAAACCATATTACCAAAGATGCTTCTGTAGGCTTGAGTGTAGGCAAAACAGTCTTTTCAACTTGGCCCGGGGAATTAGGTTTATCAGCCATGAATGACTTGTCCATGGTAAGAACCTTTGCTAATATTGCCCGCCAAGAATGGGCAGCGGTTGGTCTGCGCAAAGGCTATATGTATATGGCAGATTTAAGTACGGAACCACGTTGGCAAAGAATAGAAGGAACTTTTGGAGAAGATGCTAACTGGGTAGCTAAAATGATCACCGAAGTGGTATTGGGTTTTCAAGGGAACAAATTGTCCAATAGTTCTGTAGCACTCACAACAAAACATTTTCCCGGTGGTGGTGCAGGAGTTGGTGGACAAGACCCACATTTTGACTGGGGTAAGTATGAGCACTTTCCTGGAGGTATGTTTAAAAATAATCTGATTCCTTTTCATGCAGCCATCAAAGCAGGTACGTCGGCCATCATGCCCTACTATTCTATGCCCTTAGATACCAAGTATGAAAAAATTGCTTATGCCTATAATAAAGCAGTGATTAAAGACTTATTAAGAGATAGTCTTGGGTTTAAGGGAATCATTAATTCTGATACTGGTCCCATTGAAATGATGCCTTGGGGTGCAGAAAATCTAACCATTGTGGAGCGATACAAACGCACTTTGGAAGCCGGTGTAAATATTTACTCTGGTACAGCAGACCCTTCAAAACTCATGGAAGCAGTTAAGTCTGGACCACAGTATCTGCAAATGGTTGATAGTTCAGTGTACAAATTGCTAATGGAAAAATTCACTTTGGGTCTTTTTGAAAATCCCTATGTAGATGCAAACAAGGCAGAACAATTTGTGGGCAATAAGGATTTTCAGGCCAAGGCCGATATCGCCATGCGAAAATCCATTGTATTGCTTAGGAATGAATCAGAAGCGCTTCCTTTAAAACCAAAGACCAAGGTTTATTTTGAAACCTATGTTCAAAAACGTGGTGCAAGCCCCAGTACAGTGTATCAACCAGCTAAAGCGGATCCAAGTTTGGAATTTGTAAAAACACCGGAAGAAGCGGATCTGATTTTGCTATGGTTACACCCTGGTGGAAAATCACTGTTTGGTTCAGATGGGTCACCCATATATTTATCCCTTTCCAAAAATGCCATAGATGTGAATTATGTAAAAGGATTAATGGCCAAAAAACCAACCATCTTAGCCATTAACTATACCAATCCTTGGGTCATTGATGAGATTTATAATGATGACACAAAGCCCAATGTAAAAGCGGTACTGGCAAGTTTTGGAACTACCCCTGAAGCCCTATTAGATATAGTTTCTGGCAGGTTTCATCCCACAGGAAAAATGCCTTTTACCACTCCCATCTCAGAAGCCGTAGTAGAAAAACAATTATCTGATGTACCTGGAAATCTAAAGGGTCCCGGTTATGGATTATTTAAGTTTAAAGAAGGGCTGGAATACAAAAAGAAAAAATAGGATGTCAATAAAAAGAAAGGCCCCCCGTTTTTAGCGGGGGGCCTTTTTATAAAGATGTCTCGTCCTAATAAAAGTTGACTACAAAATCAACAAATATGGAACAGATAAAGATTTTATTAAAAAGAGGTGTCCCCCCAAAAAAGTACAGTGAATCATTTAAAAGACAAGTTGTTCGAGAATTTGAAGGAGGGAACATTTCTAAGGATGGTTTGCAAAAGAAGTATGATTTAAAGGGCAAAAGTTGTGTTTTGAAATGGTGTAGAAAGTACGGTAAATTTGATTATTCTACTCCAACAACAAAACTGGGGCGTCCGATGATTGATCCACAGAGTCAAAGAATTAAAGAACTAGAAGCAAAATTAAAGGCTGCTGAGTTAAAGATTAAGGTCTACGACAAGTTAATTGAAGTGACCAATAGGGAGCTAGGTGAGGATGTACTAAAAAAAATCGAAGCCAAGTTGTCCGAGAACTGGCAACAGAAAAAGGACTAAACATTACAGCTGTATGTTGGCAGCTTGGCTATAGTAAGCAGGCTTACTATAAAACAAAAAAGCTAAATCTTATCAAACTCAATGATCAAGCGAAAGCCAAGCAGAAAGTGCTTGCTATACGTGCACTGATGCCCCGCATTGGCACTCGTAAGCTTTATCATTTATTACAAGAAGAGTTTAAAAATGATGGAATTAAAATGGGCAGAGACAGCCTATTTAGATTATTAAGGGAGGAGTATTTGTTAATCCAAAAGAAGCGGAAATATACTGCCACCACTAACTCAAAACACTTTATGTTCAAGCATCCAAACCAGGTAAAGGACTTGGTAATTAAGAGGCCAGAACAAGTATGGGTTGCAGATATAACCTACATACCAATTGCAAAAGGGTTTAATTATTTACACTTGATAACAGATGCCTACTCAAAGAAAATTGTAGGTTATGAAATGAGTGATAATATGACTGCAGCATCAACACTTAAGGCTTTACAAGTGGCACTAAAAGGAAGGGCTTACTGTGATAAATTAATACATCACTCAGACAGGGGTATACAATACTGTAGCACACTCTATACTGATCTGCTTAAAGAAAATAATATTGAGATCAGCATGACTATAAACGGTGATCCATACGAGAATGCAATTGCAGAAAGAGTAAACGGTATCTTAAAGGACGAGTTTGGACTTGGAGATACCATCTCCACAGCCTATGAAGCTGAAAAGATGGTACGTCAAGCAGTAGAAATCTACAATAATCAGCGGCCACATCTAAGCAATCATTATGTTACTCCAAAGAAAATGCACGAACAAAGCCATATAGTACCCAGATTATGGCATAAAAAAGGGAGGAGCACTTTGCAAAGTGCTCCCCCCTTGGTACCTTCAATTATTAACTAAAATCAGTCAACCTATTTTAGGACGTTACAAGAGGGGAAGTTTATCTAATTTGTCCTCGAACAATACCAGCAGGTTTAGCCGTGCTATGTGCATTCACATAAAGTGCGTCATTCTTTAATGAAGTCAGTGTTGCATCGTCTATTGACAAAATCTTAGTAGTACCAAATTCAGATCCTGCACCATAAATACCTACCATCACTGAACCATTTACACCAGCAGCGCCTTTGTGAATATGAGCAGCAGTAAGTGCATCACTGGTTTCTAGATTAGATACGGTTAACCTAGCATATAATTGTTTGTCTGATGTAACTCTAATAATGGCTAATCCAGTTGCAGTGCTAGTGCCAGCAGGTACTTCATTTGCTGGACTCAATGCAACATCAGTATCCAGTTCAATTACTTTATTTAATTGTCCTCTTACTATTCCTGCAGGAGCTTGCGTAGAGTGTACGTTTAAGTAAAGTTCCTTACTGTCATCTTTTAAACTATCAATAAAAGTGGAACGCAATCCGCTAATGATTGCCGTAGCAGTACCATTACTAAAACTTGGTTTCAAGTCTAAAATCACACCACTGCTAGTAATTACATTTCCTACGTGTATATGAGAATTGGTTAGTGCGTCTCCGCTAGCTAATCCGGTAACACTAATACTATACCTGAGAGAACCATCGGTTAAAAGTTCTAGCATAGCAGATCCTGATTCATTTCTACCAGCAGGTGCAGGTACTTCATTTTTAGCAGAAAGTGTTATCATCCAGTGTTTTACAACTGTAGGATCAGGAACAGTCTCATTCTTTTTGCAAGAAAATAAGGCAGTAGATACCATTAATAATAGTATCGCAATTTTGGTTGTTGGTTTCAACATAGTGGGTATTATTTACCCTACTTACGTGAAAAGAATAGATCTGGTAGCCATCTGCTAAATTATTATCTATGACTATTTTGGTAGTGTTCCAATAAAAGGTCTCCCCCAAAATCATTTTTCAGGTCACGTAAAACAGAATGCACATGGTTGGCCTTATTCTGGGTATT
>CAIZMD010000638.1 GCA_903933995.1 uncultured Bacteroidota bacterium | reverse complement strand
TTATCTAGACCGTTCCAAAACACCCTCTGCATTTAATGCACGTTACGCAGAACTTTCTCGCGCAGAAGCAGCACTACCCAACAAAGGTAAAATTGACTTACGCATTTTTCTAGACGCCAGCATTTTAGAAGTCTATGCTGCCGATGGTACGGTGGTGATGACCGCACAAGTTTTTCCTGAACCCGGCGATACCGGGATTCAATTATTTAGCCAAGGAGGCATCAGCCAATTTGAAGGGATCCAATTTTGGAAGATGGGGTCTGTTCACTGAGGTTTTGGATTCCGTATCTTTGAACCCTTATTCAAGAAAAGCAAGAACTATGTCAAGCTTCAGGAATTTTAAAATGGTGAGTTATGTGGTTTATGGCCGCGGATCTTTTAACCAATTAGATGAAATTTTGGCGCCCCAACGCAAAGGTGAGGCTCCTATGATTTTTTTGGTAGACCATTTTTTTGAAGGCAAGCCATTGGCCAGTAGGGTTCCACTACGTGGCAAGGACAAGATCATATTTGTAGACGTTACCTATGAACCCAAGACTACCCAAGTAGACAAATTGGCTCAAGGATTAAAAGAGGAATTTGGTACCATTAGTGGGGTTATAGGTATTGGAGGTGGATCTGCTATGGACTTGGCCAAAGCCGTTTCTTTGATGATGACCAATCCGGGATCTTCTGCGGATTACCAAGGTTGGGACCTAGTTAAGTTTCCAGGTGTGTACAAAGCAGGGATTCCAACTTTGAGTGGCACCGGTGCAGAAGTTAGCCGTACAACTGTGTTAACAGGACCTGTGCGCAAACTGGGGATGAACTCAGATTTTACGCCTTTTGACCAAATTGTATTAGACCCAGAATTAACCAAAGACGCGCCTGCCAACCAACGTTTTTACACGGGGATGGACTGCTATATACATTGTATTGAAAGTTTGGAAGGCACATTCTTAAATGAGTTTAGCAAGAGCTATGGTGAGAAAGCCCTACAACTTTGCCAGAAAATTTATGTAGACAAAGACCATTGGGATGAGGAATCAGATGACCAATTGATGATGGCTTCTTATGCCGGTGGTATGAGTATTGCCTATTCTCAAGTGGGTGTGGCTCACGCCGTGAGTTATGGTCTGAGTTATTTATTGGGTACCAAACACGGAGTGGGTAACTGTATTGTAATGAACCACTTGGAAGAATATTATCCTGCCGGTGTAAAGGAATTTAAATACATGGTGGAGAAGAACCAGATAGAAATTCCACAAGGCATTTGCAAAAACCTGAGTGAGGATGATTTTGACAAGATGATGAATGTATCCTTAGGCATGAAACCACTTTGGGAAAATGCGCTAGGAAAAGACTGGGAAAAAATCATGACCCGCGAAAAACTCCGCGCTTTATACGGAAAACTTTAATCAAAGAGCGACGATAGAAAATCGATAAAATGCTCGTTTTGTTGATAGAACTGCAACCCATGTTCCCTTTGTTTATAAGGAGATTTGCGTTGCAGTTTTTTTGTGTTCAAACTGTCAATCTTCTTGGTCAGTGAAAAATCTACGCCAACGGTCTTGATCTTGGGATTGATTTCTTTAATAGCCGCCATGGTCTTGGCTACTTCTCCTTTGTCATCGGCACCCAAAGCGGTAGATCCAAAATAGCTGGCAAATAAACCACCCTTGGTTACGGCATAATCAAAATGATTATAGCCAATTACCACACGGGTAATAGTAGGTGCCGTATTTTCTGGAATAGTATAATCTATATGGTCAAAGACCTTGATACCCTGAATGGCTGGGGCCAACATGCCAATGCGTATGTCTTTCTGTTTAGGTGTGGCTATATTCTCCGAATGGTATTCTCTTTCTAATTCTTCCTGAAAACGTTCAGGCCATTTACCTGGATTGAACAAAGCATGGGTAGCTACCGATGCACCCAGACTATGGGTCACAATAGTAAGCCGGGTATTGGTATTGAGTTTGTTTAAAATATTGCGCAGCCCCAAACCCACTTTGGCCGAATTGCTCTGGGCATAACTCCAGATCTTGGTGAAGACGGGATTGTCTCCCAGGGCGGTAAGTCCGTCCCAATACACTTCTACAAATACCGGTTTGGATTTCAAGTGGGCTTCTATATTCTTGCGAAGCGAATAATAAAAGGCATCGGGTGTGGGGTCATTGAAACCATGAATAAAGAGTACTAGGTCACGGGTGCTGTTTTGACTTTGTGTTCTTTCAATATCAGCAACAATACCTTTACGCACCACGTCTTGCATCCTCAAAAACAAACGCATGCTGTCTCTGTCCTGCAATTTATATTCTTGTCTAATGGCCAGCACTGATAAAGAATCATATTTGGTCAATGCCGTTTCAAGGGTAGCATATTCCGGATTGCTATACTTGGCTAGTTTACGTTTGTGCAAATGTTCTAGGTAAAAATAGTAGGGATTAATCCTAAGATCTGGCGGATAAAGCGCGCCTTCTCGGTCAAAATATAGTTTGATTACACCGCTTTCATCTTTTCTGGGAATCTGTAACACCTGTCTGGTCTTGACCACACAGGAACAGAAAAAACAGAAAAAGAATAAGACGCTGTAACGCATGGGCAATATTGGTTTAGGATAATCCGGCCTTTGAACTTTAAATATAATCTAAAATGGATTTCTAATTGCCGCCTGAGGATGGCGGGAATTTAAATTCTGTACTTTCGTGTCTCAATCTCAGAACATGGCCATACGTATTTTTATCACCGGTGGAACCTTTGACAAGGAATACAATGAACTCAATGGGCAGCTCTATTTTAAAGACACCCACATACAGGAATTGTTGAAACTGGGTAGGTGCCGGGTAGACGTAGACATCCGAACCCTGATGATGATTGACAGTTTGGAAATGACCCAGGATGACCGAGCGCTCATTTCTCGTCAGTGCCAATCTTCCGATGAATCCATGATTGTGATTACCCATGGCACCGATACCATGGCTGAGACCGCAGCCGTGTTGGCCGCCGAAAACAAGGACAAAACCATTGTACTGACTGGCGCCATGATCCCCTATAAATTTGGTAGCTCAGACGGACTTTTTAACCTGGGAAGCGCTTTAGCTTTTGTACAAGCTTTGCCTGCAGGGGTTTATGTGGCCATGAATGGCCGATATTTTCATTGGAACAATGTGCGCAAAAACAAACAAACCGGTGGGTTTGAAGAGATTAATAAATAAGCCTCCTTTTTTCCGAGCACACAGAATGACTATCGGCGCAGCCAAAACTAGCGTTCCAAATCCGTGGAACGATACAGACCCGTATAGTGCAAGACCTTCTTGAACAATTCTTCTGGTAAGAATGGTTTAACCACAATATCATCCATCCCCATGGAATGAATCCGTTCTTCCACTTCCTTGGGAAGACTGGCCGTGAGGGCAATAATGGGGATCTGAATATTTTTTGACCGCAAAATGCCGGTGGCGGTATAGCCATCCATCACGGGCATGTGCATGTCCATGAGGATCAATTTGTGTTTCTCAAGGTCTAAGATGTCTAGCGCTTCCTGCCCATTTTTGGCCACATCAATATGGGCACCCCATCTTTCCAAGAAGGTTTGGGCTACCAAAATATTCACTTCATTGTCCTCTACTAATAAAATATGACAACCCTTAAGCGGCTGTGATTCCTCCGATGGCAGCTGGGTAAATAGGGCTTCATTGGTCTTGGTAGAATGGCATAATGGGAATTGTTGAACAAAAAAGAAACTGGACCCCTTGCCTTCTTCGCTTTCTAAATGCAGTTCAGACCCCTGCATTTCTAAGAGTTTTTTAGAGATGGCCAGACCCAGACCCGTTCCCCCATAGCCCCTGGATGTGGAAGAGTCAGCCTGGGTGAATCGTTCAAAAATGAGTCTTTGTTTGTCTTTGGCTATGCCGATGCCGGTATCGGAGACCTTGATTCTGACAAAAGCAGCCGCTTCTTTTTGATCTACCAGTTTCATAGAAAGGGTAATGGTTCCCTTTTTGGTGAACTTGATGGCGTTGTTTACCAGGTTGCTAATAATCTGGGTGGTCCTGGTAGGATCTCCCATGACTTTGAAATTCAGTCTGGGGTCAATATCAAACAAGACTCGGTTTTGCTGCTCTAAAGTATATTGCTGAAAGCTTTGGATAATATTTCTGGCCATATCGGCCAGGTCCATTTCTATCTGCTCAAAAGGAATCTTACCTGCTTCAATCTTATTATAGTCCAAGATATTGTTCACTATAGAGAGCAGGTTATTGGCTGAGAAGACCATGACTTTCAAATATTCCTCCTGATCCTTGCGGGGACCATCGCGCAGCAAGAGATTACTTAGGCCAATTACGGAGTTGAGCGGGGTCCTGATTTCATGACTCATGGTAGAGAGAAACTCACTCTTTGCCTGAAGCCCCTGCTCGGCAGCAACTTTGGCTGTCTTAAGTTGATTGGCAAATCGGTAGGAGAGAATCAGGGATTGTAAGAAGAAAAAGCTCACATAACCCATAAATAGAATTCCTTTCTGTGGCGCTACCAAGCCAAAATATTCTAGGTCAATCAATACAATCATAACCATACCAACGGCCGTGCTACAGAGCGCATAGATGGATCCGGGTAATTTATTTCTAGCCGCTCGGAAGTAGACATAATAGAGATAAAATAGAAAAAGAAACATTGAAATTAGAAAATAACTAATAAATCGGGTAAAAATCACCGATGGAAGGGCTAAAGTGGCCAAAGTATACAATCCGCTCCAACCAACCACCAACCACATCATTTGCTTCTGAAAGTACTTGGGATAGAGACTCCAGGTGTATAAAGCAAAGAAACCCACTGCCAAAAACAGGCTGATATATTCCAAGTGCAGGTTTACCGTCCAAGGCAGATTGGGGAAAATGGTATGCAGTTCATATAGGCCTGTTCCAATAATGCGATAGCTATAAGAAATACAGAACAAGGAAAAATAGAGGATTACTTTGTCATGTCTTCCAAAAAGGTAGAGCCCAAAGAAAAACAAACCACCCATAAACAAACATCCCGTGAGCAGGAGGTCATAAGCAGCTTCCTTTTTGTCTTGGGTAATCAGGGTATCTTGGTTACCAATCTGTATCTCTTTGTAGGGACCTCCCTTGCTGTGTTGATAGTTTGCCACTTGTAAAATCAGGTCCAAACTATCTCCTTTTAGATCTAAGGCCACGGTGCTGGGAATCCATTTAGCGGTGGTGGTTTCCCTAGAAGTACCTGGGTGTCCGTTATTGGCTAGGGGTTTTCCATTGGCAAATAACTGGAAAGAGGTATAAACATCAGGAATGTTAAGTGCCAGATGTTTGGGTCCGTGGGGCAGGAGCACCAAGAGCCTATAACTGGCATATCCCTGAGCGTCAAGTGGCTTGTTATTAAAATAGGTATTGTTCCAAAGCTTGGGAAATTCAATATATGCGGCATTACCCGTTTGAGTTTGAGGAGTCAGTAATTGCTTCCAGTAGAACTCCCATTCTCCATTGAGCTTAATGGTTTGTTGGTTAAGGTCAACATTTCTTAGGTCAATCACCCCCTGTTTTGCTTGGGGATTGGCTCCCTCAAATGCCAAGCTTTGTCCGGCACAGCACAGAGAAATCAGCAGCAAAAATACCAACTGCCTATAATATTGAAAGAAAAAACGCATAAGTTCTATTGGATTGACATGAGGGAATAATCAATCAGGGGCTCAATAAATTTAAGTAAGTTTTGCCTAACTCAGTCATTACCCTTGGGTTAAGTGCAAAAAAAGCCATCCGTTGGGATGGCCTTATTGGGAAAGGGTAAGTAGTAAGATCTATTTTTTGGTTTCCAGCAGTTTGAAGAACTGGTCCAACTGAGGCAGAATCACAATCCTAGTTCTGCGGTTAGCAGCCCTACCTTCTGCAGTTGTGTTATCACCCAATGGCAGGAATTGACCCCTACCAGCAGCAGTCATGCGTTTTGGATCAAGACCATAAGTATTTTGCAAAATGCGTACAACAGTGGTAGCGCGTTTTACACTTAGGTCCCAGTTGTCATTGATGCCAGCGCTCTTAATAGCCACTGAATCGGTATGACCTTCAACCATGAATTCAATTTCGGGTTGAGCGTTCAAGACTTTGGCAACCTTGCCCAAGACTTCTTTGGCCCTATCAGTTACATCATATGAACCGCTCTTGAACAAGAGTTTGTCAGAAATGTCTACATAAACCACGCCTTTGTCAACTTTAATATTGATGTCTTTGTCATCCAGGTTGCCAATAGCACCTTTCAGATTCATCACTAACGCCATGTTCAAAGAGTCTTTGCGTGCAATAGATCCTTGTAAGTCCTTGATATAAATATCTTTAGAACCAATATTTTCCAAAGACTTCCTAATACTTTCTGCCTGAGATCCAGTTACAACAGAAAGGTCTTTCAACTGGTTCAAGACAGTATTGTTGTTCTGTTTTAAGTAGTCAACCTGATTTTTCAGGTCGGCATTGGAAGATTCCAAAGCAGATTTCTGTGTATTCAAAGCAGCAATCTTGCTTTTATAATCGGTTTGATCATCTTGGCAAGCCTTGTATTTCTCTTTCAATTCTGCATAAGCACCATTCAATTCGCCGTATTTGGCCTCGGCCTGTCTCATTTTTTTCTGGCTCACGCAAGAAAATAGGAATAGCGAAGCCACTCCCAGTACTAGATAATTTCTCGTTTTCATAACTTGGTTTTTACCGTAATTCCCATTGAAAACGAATCTGGAGGGCTAAAATTGTGCGATATGGCAGTTTTTGCCTTTAATTGACCAAATTATAATAGAATAAGCACGGGTTCTGGCTGAGACTGCCATTTTTCATAGTTGTCTTGGTATTGCTGGTCAACCGATTTACGTTTGATTTTTAAGGTTGGGGTTAAGATTCCGTTGTCAATGGTCCACTCTTCTTTGAGTAAAACCATCTTGCTTAGTTTCTCGTGTTGCTCCAGTTGCTCATTCACATTTTTCAGGTGTTCACTGAGTGCTAGGTTTAGAGTGGAAGCGTTTTCTTCCCTGCCTAGCGGCGATAAAATACAGATAACCAAGGCACTAGGAAGAGCATGACCCACTACACAGGCCTGATCAATAAAAGGATGTTCTAGGATTTTGCTTTCAATAGGAGCAGGACTCACATATTTTCCCTTGCTGGTTTTGAACTGGTCCTTGGTACGCCCAATAATGGTTAAAAAGCCATTGGCATCTATGGATCCCTGATCTCCAGTTCTGAGATAACCATCTATAAAACATTCGGCTGTTAGTTCTGGCTCTTTATAATATCCCAACATAGAAGCCTTACTCTTAACCTGTACTTCCTGGTCTTCACCAATTCTTACTTCCACCCCCGGATAAGAAGTACCCACGGTTCCAAACTTGATCTGCCCCTTTTTATTGGCATGGGAAAGCGCCATATTTTCTGTCATCCCATAAGCTTCCATGATTTCAAGATCCAGTTTTTTGAACCATTCTAACAGCATTGGGTTAATGGGCGATGCACCGGTAAAAATGAAATTTGCCCTAGAAAACCCTAGTTTTTTGCGTAAAATTCGCTTAAAAAGGGTAGAAATGACCGGAATTCGCAAAATTCGGTCCAATTTGGCCTGGGGCATTTTCTTCAAAATTTCTTCTCTCATTTTCTCCCAAATACGGGGAACTGCTAGAAAAACAGTGGGTCGGGTAAATTGGAGGTTCTTAGAAAAACTGTCCATGGATTCTACAAAATACATGGTGCTTCCAGTAAATATGGTACCACATTCTACCAGCATTTTCTCTGCCACATGGCAAAGTGGTAGGTAAGAGAAGAAGATTTCTTTTCTAAGGGTGGGGTTGGTTTGCAAAAAAGCATCCACCGCAAAACTCATGGCTTCAAAGCTATGTACCACCCCTTTGGGCATACCAGTAGTTCCAGATGTATATATAATACAAGACAAATCTTGGGGACTAATCAGCGGTTTACCTTGAATGGGATCCTGTTCGCTGGTCAGGTCTGTCCAAATTTCCGTGCCCGCAATGGGGTAAAAAGGAAAACTGATCTGGGGCATGCCAACTGGAACAGCTTGTTGCATCAATGCGGGATTGTCTAGTTTGCCAATAAAGATTAACTGACTATCACTATGGATTAAAATCTGGTTCAAACTCTGAGGAGTAGAGTTGGGATAAAGTGGAACCGGAACACATCCAGCCATTAAAATGGCCAAATCTGCCATAACCCAAAAAGCGCAGTTTTTGCTCAAAATGGCCACTTTATCACCCTTTTTTAGCCCTTTTTGCTCCAAAACGGCTGCCATTTTCCTAATTTCTGCTCCGGCGCTTTTCCAGGAAAATTCCTGATACACACCATTTACCGGCTCAGAAAGAAAAATTGAATCAGGTTTTTCTATTTCGTATTTGCAAAAACAATCAATAATAGATGGGGGGTTGTGGTTGAATTGCATGCTTTTCTTTGAGGGGATGATGTGCTATATAGCGTTGTTTTCTTGATTTGAAAGTTGGTGATTCTGATGTAAAAGATGGTCTAATCCCAATTCCGGAATTTTTCCCTTGATTGGAGCAAAGAACTGAATGATCTTTTTAAAGTCGGCGGCTTCGTCCAAGCCAGCAAAAAAAGGGGGCGCAATGCTGATTTCTTTTTTGGAGAAATCAAAGCCCACCATCACAATGGGTACCCCCGCTTTTTTGGCAATATGGTAAAACCCGGTGCGGAGCCGGTCTACTTTTTTGCGGGTGCCTTCTGGTGATAAAGCTAGGATGAACTGTTCATGGGTTTGAAAAAGGTCCACCACTTGGTCCACCATTTTTTCCTTATTGAATCGGTTTACCGGATAACCACCTGTGCCCCTGAACAGAAATCCAAAAGGTCCTTTAAAGAGCTCTTCCTTGCCCAAATAATGTGTATGTTTTAAATTCAGAACAGACCGGGCTGCCAGTCCTAAGGGAAAATCCCAAGCGCTGGTATGTGGGGCCACAATGAGCACGGCTTTGTCAATCCCCTTGGGAAAGGCATCGCGCACGCGCCAGCCACTCAACCTAAAAGCGGTTTTCCAGAACCATCCCATGGGGCAATCGTTTTTTCTGACAAACAAGTTAAGGGAAACATCCTAAAAAATGGATAAAAATGGGCTATTTTCTATGATTTTATCTGCATTTTGCGCTATTTAATCCCCATTTTGGGTAAAATTCAAATTTTCAAGGCTGCTATTTTTACCTCAGTTAACAGAAAAATAATGTTTTTAAAATAGCAATTTTCTATTTATTAATCCGTTATTTACTATTAAAAAATAGACCATGGCTAATTTTAGGGGCTTTATAGGATCAGAATTACTGGCCATTAACCAGCACTTATCTTCTGTGAAAAACATGATTCCTGCCAAGGTAAAACTGAGCAATTTGGAACGCAGAAGCATGTTTAAACTGCATTTAAAACGCAAGGATTTTGTAAAAGCCGCCCTGCTCCACATGCGCAAAAGCCCCAGCACGGTTCCCAGTTATCTAGACGTAACTGCCTGCAATAACCAGATGCAACTCTTTGAACAATACACGGAATTGTTGGGAGAAGTTGACCTGCTCAAGAAACAATTAGAAGATGCTCGTTTGTTGTTGGGCAATGATATCATGAAGCAGACTCGCTCTTATTTTCAACATACAAAGAACGGAGCTGCTGCCGGTCAACCCCAATTTGAGCAGATTTTCCAATCACTCAAACCATATTATGCAGTGGGTAGGAATAGCAAAATTCAAAGAGCTTCTGTTGAGGAATCCTAAATGATCCTCTTACAGTCCAAATAATTTCACAAGCCTAGACCAAAATCCCTAGCCGCCTTTCATCCCTATTTGGGAATGGGATGAGAAAAAATCATACATATTTGTTTATCTTAATGCCTTCAATGTCCAATACTATTAACAAGAAACAACCTTTTAGACTAGACAAAGTGAACAGGAAAACCCTTTATTGGATTTTTCAGGCATGTGGTTGGTTGGCCATGTTGTTCTATGAATTGGTCAATTATATAGGATTGGGATTTTTCACCATACCTGATTTTCTATCACTTTCTGGTCTTACCGTGATAGCCATGCTCTATACCCATTTGTACAGATACATTATTAACCAGAGCAATTTTTTCAAACACACTTACCTAATGCAGTTTTTCTGGATGCTGGTTTCTTGGGTAAGTCTGTCCTTGATTATCCCACTCACAGGATCTTGCCTGTTTTACCTAATTGACCATACTTCTAGAATAGTCATTTGGAATCTGAGCTTTTTCATGAACGTGATTAACTGGAGTAGATACCTGGCAGTTTGGTTATTGATGTACCATATTTCTAAGTTTTTATACCATAAGGCCAAGGCCGATGTAAAACAGTTACATACCGCTCTTGAGCTACAAACCGCCCAACTAGAAATCCTGCGATTGCAGCTGAACCCGCATTTTCTATTTAATGCACTTAATAGTATCCGCTCCCTCATCATCACAGATGGGGAACAGGCCCGAACAGCTACCACCCTACTTTCTCAATTGTTGCGACATACCCTGAACTATGAAAAGCAGCGTTTTATCAGCGTGCAGCAGGAAGCAGATATAGTAAGAGACTATCTTGCTTTAGAGAAAATTAGGTTTGAAGAGCGTTTGGAATTCAATGTAGACGTTGACCCAGAAGCTCTTGAATTAATTGTACCCCCCAGCATCCTCCTTACTTTGGCAGAAAATGCCATCAAACACGGGATTAGCAAATTGGTCAAGGGTGGTCATGTAATGGTAGAAGTCAAGAAAATTGGAGAGGAATTGTTTATCACTGTAATCAATACCGGTCAAATTCAACAACAGGAAGACAAGGGAAGACAGGGAATTGGCATTGTCAATTTGAACAAACGCTTTAGACTTTTCTACTCCAATGCACCGGTCTTAAGTCTTACCAATATCAATGATCACCAAGTAGCAGCCACGGTGCAACTCCCCATTTCAGTTCAACAATAAGAAAATACCTTTCTTTGCAGCAAATCCATCATATGGACAATAGCCAGAACAAACTAATCATTATTACTGCTCCATCTGGGGCTGGTAAAACTTCCATTACGCGATATCTATTGGGTAAATACCCCAAACTGTCTTTTTCTATTTCGGCTGCTACCCGAAGCCCAAGGGCGGGTGAACAAGATGGGGTGGATTACCATTTTATTACTGAGGCAGATTTTAAGCAGAAAATTGCCGAAAACGCCTTTATTGAATGGGAAATGGTCTACGAGGGTAAGTATTATGGCACGCTACACGCAGAATTGGAGCGAATCTGGTCCTTGGGCAAAACCCCCATGTTAGACATAGACGTTCAAGGTGCCATTCATGTGCAAGAACAATTTAAGGGAAGCAGTCTTTCCATATTTATAGAACCCCCATCCGTTGAAGAACTTAAAAGAAGGTTGGAGAGCAGGGGTACGGAAACGCCAGAAACCCTAGCCACTAGGGTGAACAAAGCGGCTTATGAAATCAGCTTCAATCATATGTTCAACGTTTGTATTGTGAACGATGATTTGGACAAAGCCTGTGCAGAAACTGAAACCGTAATCAAAGATTTCTTAGGTTGGTAAGTTGGATTTGCTAAATTGAGCATCTAACAATTACCATATGCCATTTCAAAACAGAACCATCCTAATTACCGGCGCTAGCAGGGGAATTGGAAAAGCCATGGCTATCCGTCTTGCCAAAGAGGGAGCCAATATTATTATTGCTGCTAAATCAGTAGACGAAGATCCACGTTTGGGCGGTACCATACATTCAGCCGCAGCAGAAGTAGAAGCTGCCGGAGGAAAGGCACTTGCCGTGCAAGTAGATATTCGCAACGAAGAACAGATTCAACAAATGGTGCAACTAGCCGTAGAGCGTTTTGGTGGCATTGATGTGGTCATCAATAATGCTTCTGCTATTTCACTTACACCAACTGAACAAACAGAGTCTAAGCGTTTTGACCTGATGCAAAGCATTAATGTGCGCGGCACTTTCTTGGTGGTGAAGCATTGCTTGCCTTATTTGAGAAAGGGAAAGAACCCACATATTATTACTTTATCGCCACCCATTAACCTGATTCCAAAATGGATGGGCGGGCATATTGCCTATACCATTACCAAGTTCAACATGAGTATGTTGGCACTAGGTTGGGCTGCTGAGTTCAAAGGTGCGGGTATAGCAGCCAATGCACTTTGGCCCAGAACTACCATTGATACAGCAGCGGTTCGTAATTTATTGGGAGGAGAAGCCCTGGCCAAAATGAGCCGAACACCAGAAATTATTGCAGACGCTGTGTATTTTATCCTGAAGAAAAATGCTTCACAATGTACAGGCAATACTTTCATAGATGAAGAGGTACTAGCAGCTGAAGGCATTACTGACTTGTCTAAATATTCCGTTGTACCAGGTGCACAATTGTACCCCGATCTATTTGTATAAATAAACTAGCTATGAGAAAATTGATTTGTACCGCATCCTTGTCTTTGATAGTGATGCTGGCACTGGCGCAGAAAAAAACCAAGACTGTTGCCCCTAATCCAACCGACCTTTTAAAAACTGCTGCGCTGCAAGACCTGCAAGCAGGTTATGAAACAGACAAAGCCACGGCTTTGCAGATCTGGAAATATGCAGAAGTGGGTTATAAAGAAGTCAAGAGTTCCGCCCTACACCAACAACATTTAAAAGAAGCGGGCTTTCAAGTTGAAGCAGGAGTGGCAGGAATTCCTACTGCTTTTGTGGCAACTTATGGAAGCGGCAAACCCGTGATTGCTATTCTAGCAGAATATGATGCTTTGCCAGGTTTGGCCCAACAAGCCAGTCCTGAAAAAGCCTTGATAGCAGGACAAGACGCTGGTCATGGTTGTGGTCATCATTTATTTGGAACCGCATCTGTTGCAGCAGGAATTGAAATCAAAAAACTCATTGAAGCCAAAAAATTAAGCGGTACTGTAAAAGTATTTGGTTGCCCCGCAGAAGAAGGTGGTAGCGGAAAAGTTTATATGGTGCGTGCAGGTTTGTTCAATGATGTAGACGTGGCGGTTCACTGGCATCCAGGAGACGCCAATAGTATTACCATGACATCGGCGCTAGCCAATACTTCTGCCAAATTTAGGTTCAGGGGTTTGAGTGCACACGCGTCTATGTCTCCAGAAAGAGGCCGGTCTGCACTAGATGGTGTTGAAGCCATGGACAATATGGTCAACATGATGCGCGAACACGTTCCTCAGGAAACTAGGATTCACTATGTGATTACTGCAGGTGGAAGGGCACCCAATGTGGTCCCCGATTTTTCTGAAGTATTTTATTATGTGCGTCATCCCAAGCGTGACCAAGTAGTAGCCATTTTTGATCGCTTAGTAAAAACCGCAAAAGGTGCAGCTATGGGAACAGAAACCAATGTAGACTATGAGATCATTGGAGGAACCCATGACCTACTGATCAACAGAACTTTGGCAGAAAATATGCAACAGAATTTGGAGAAAGTTGGTGGCGTACAATACAGTGCAGAAGAAATTGCATTTGGTAAAAAACTACAAAGCAGTTTTACTTTTAAAGCGCCAGAAATTGCCAATGCCGCAACCGTAAAACCATTACAAGCTGTTGTTGATGCAGGAGGTGGTAGCACCGATGTGGGCGATGTAAGTTATGCTGTACCAACCGTTGGTATGGAAGCAGCCACTTGGATTCCAGGTACTCCAGCGCATAGTTGGCAGGCTGTTGCTTGTGGAGGAACTGAAATTGGCACCAAGGGAATGATGGTGGCAGCCAAGACCATGACGCTTACTGCCATTGATTTGTTTACACAACCAGCACTGATTGAAAAAGCCAAGGCAGAATTTAAAGAAGCGCGTGGTGACTATCAATACAAAGCCTTGCTGGGCGATAGAAAGCCGGCGTTGAACTATAGGGATTAAGAAAGTGAAGAGATAAGAGTGAAGAGTGAAGAGTGAAGAGAGGCCCACCCCGCCCTGCGGGCACCCCTCCCACAAGTGGTAGGGGAATTTAGAAGAGT
>CAIZMD010000637.1 GCA_903933995.1 uncultured Bacteroidota bacterium | reverse complement strand
GTCAGTAGTGGCCAATTATGAACTTAATGACAAGTGGAAACTTTCTTCTGTATTTGTATATGGTACTGGAGCCGCTATTTCTGTACCTGAACGATTCTATTTGGTGGGTGGCGTATTGACTCAGGAGTATAGTAGAATCAATGCTTATAGAATGGCTGCGTATCATAGAATTGATATTGCCGCTACCTATACACCTAAAAGAAAAGAGAATAGCAAATTCAATAGCAATTGGGTGTTTAGTATCTACAATATTTATAGCAGACAGAACCCTTATTTTATTTATTATGATCAAGAAGGGAGTGCTGCAACGGGCGATTTAAAGGTATCGGCCAAACAGGTTTCGCTTTTCCCTATTATCCCATCCGTTACTTGGAATTTGAAATTCTAATTTTTTGGCGTGTATTCAATGACCACTTTGGCGTTTTTCTCTTCGGTAGAAGTCAGGAAAACTTCATAGCGTTTTTTGCCAGCAGTGATGACCATTAATGCTGTGTTAGGTGGAATCTCACCAAGGTTTTCTGCCACCATAATCAGTTCATGTCTGTGGTCGTCTTTGGAACACTTAATTTTGAGACTAATAGGGGTGTAACTTAATCCGCCATTTTTGATGACCTGTTTGTTGTTGTGAAACAAGGAGATACTATCGTGGTCAATTGTTCCATTATCATAAAGGTCAATCTGAATGAATTCCTCGTCTGTTTGAATGGTTTTGACCAAGTTGTTTTCTCTTTCTATCAGTACTTTCGGTACAGGAACCTTACTTATAATGGGCTCTTTTGCTTTTGATGGAATGGTGTCTTTTGTAATAATAGGTGCCGGTACAGTTACTGGCTTTTTTTCTACGGGAACAGTCGAGGGCTGTAAAGTGTTTTTGCCAACCAAATTGTTTTCAGCCCCTGGTTTAGTTTTAGCAACGGGAGTTGTTTGTTTGGTATTTGATTGACTAGGTACTGCTTGTTTTGGAGCAGGTGTTTTGTTTGTAGTAGAAGCTGTAGCAGGTTTAGGTGCCGGAGCTGTTTGACTGGTACCTGTTTTTGGTGCTGGCTTTGTTGCTGGTTTAGTTGCAGGCTTGGCAGCAGTAGTGGACTTGGATCCTGGTTGGGTTGGCTTAGGTGATTCTACTGGTACCGCTTTTTTCTTACTAGTATCAACTGCTTTATTTTGTTTCAAGAAATCTTCCGCTTGAAAATCAGAAACTGGCACTTTTTCTAAATAAACTTTACCAGCGCCACAATCTCCCTTATCCCTAATATTCACTGAAATAAATTCTCCTTGAAGTACTTCTAATTTTCCAATTTTGGAATAGTCTAGGTAACAGGTCATCAAACAGGGTTGGCTTTTATCACCAATCTTTAGTTCCATTAACCCTGTTTCTTTTAAGGTAATGGATTTGGCTTGGGGAGAATAAATTCCCTGCGCACTAGCTTTGCCATAAAAAACCGTTGTTTGATAAGAATAGGTGACCCCGTCAACAGAATTATCCTGATTGAGCCTGATCTGTACCTCATATTTGTACATTTCTTCCTTTACACCACCACGGTATAACCCATTTGAGGCACTAAAATAGCCCCTCCAGATCCCTGTCAATTTTTGTGACTGGGCGCTAAAAGAAAGCAATAAAATGAAAACAAGGGTAAAATTCAATCTCATTGGGACAAAACTACGCCCGCAAGTTAAGGCAACTTACTAAAGAAGCGTTAAAGCTTTGAATGAGATATTGGGATTGAGCTGTCATAGTCTGACCGCAATTTTGTAACTTTGGCACCCTATTAATTAAGCTTTATTTTAAATACATGATACAGATTTCTTTTCCAGATGGCGCCGTGAGGGAATACCAGTCAGGTGTTTCAGCAATGGATGTAGCCAAATCAATCAGTGAAGGCTTGGCCAGAAAGGTGTTGGCCGCAAAAGTGAATGGACAGGTTTGGGATGCTTCACGTGAAATTACCACGGATGCTAGCTTACAACTACTCACTTGGGATGACGCAGATGGTAAAAATACTTTTTGGCACTCCTCTGCCCACTTGATGGCAGAAGCGGTTGAGTCATTGTTTCCGGGAGTTAAATTCTGGGTTGGACCTGCATTGGACCGTGGTTTTTATTACGATATGGACTTGGGTGACCGTCAAATGACGGAAGAAGACCTGCGCCAGATTGAGAACAAGATGAATGAATTAGCCAAGCAGAACAATCCATATATCCGCAAAGCCATAGCCAAGCAAGACGCTATTCAGTATTTTGCAGATAAGGGAGATGAGTATAAATTGGATTTGTTGCAAGGGTTACAAGACGGAGAAATTAGTTTTTATACCCAAGGTCAGTTTACTGACCTATGTAGGGGGCCACATATTCCTGGCACTGGATCAATCAAAGCCATCAAATTAACCAGCATTTCTGGGGCTTATTGGAAGGGCGATGAGAAAAACAAGATGTTGACAAGGGTCTACGGTGTTACTTTCCCCAACAAAGCAGAGTTGGATGCTTATTTGCTGATGATGGAAGAGGCTAAAAAGCGTGATCACCGCAAATTGGGTAAGGAATTGGGTATCTATACCATGAATGACGATAT
>CAIZMD010000636.1 GCA_903933995.1 uncultured Bacteroidota bacterium | reverse complement strand
CTTTAACTTCCAATAAATTTTCCTGATCCCATTTCAGTAAATGACTGACTTCATATTTAAAAGCATAAAATGCACCTTGGTGAATAGCCCCAGCCACAACGCCATTTACCCGCACTTCTCCGTCTGTCATCACTCCTTCAAAAACCAGGTTAATGATTTTATCCTTCCAGCTATTGGATACCTTAAATGGGTATTTGTACCATCCCTCTTCCTTGCCTTTGATACTGTCTTTGACAAAACCATAATCGTATTTTCCAAAACCTTGTAATTCCCAACAGGAGGGTACGGGAATAGTTGTCCATTGACCAGACTTGGCTCCCGCCGTACAAAAGAATTGCCAATTAACGGTATGATCCTTGTCCTTACCAGAGAGGTATTGAAATTGGGTTTCTTGTGCGCTTATGCCAAAGCATAGCAATAGACTAATGCTCAGTAAACAGATTTGATATATTGACTTTGTTTTCAAAGACTAATTAAATTTGGTGTTGATTTTTGCTAACTGGGTGCTATTGGCTATTTTTTTGCCGTTGACAAATACAGTTAGCCCTGCTCCTTTTTTATAATGCATACCATCTTTATCCCAAAGAATGCAAATGATTTTTCCATGATACAATACATTGTCTAAACAAAACCAATCCCATTGCCCTTGAGGAACCAATGGATTAATTTCTAATAGATCATCGGTTCTTGGTCTTAAACCAATTAACCCCGTAATGATGAGATCATTAAAAGTACTATGGTTATAATAGCGGCTTCTTTCTTCATCACCCTTTAACCAATAGCCCGTTTTCTCATCAAGGTATTCACCAATATAGGGTCTACCCCTATAATACTGCGATTCTACAAAAGTCTGTAGCATCTTAAAATAATCTTGTCCTGACACATAGGATTGTGCAGAACCATTCAATAGATTGGCCATCCCCGTAAGGGTTTGCGATGTAGCAAATGGCCATACAGCACCATCCCATTCGCAGGTACAACAACCATGGGTTCTAAATTGTGGATGTGATCTATCCGCCGTAGTTAAACCAAATGGCGCAGAAAATACTTTTTGGTCTTTGGCAAATTGCCATGCTTGATTAAAATTAGAATCCGGCAGGTTAAAATACCAGGGAATATAGCCAATGGCTTCACGTACTTGGGCCAGACTATCTTTTTCTTTGCGTACGTCAAAAAATAAGAGTTTGGAATTCCATAATTTTTCTTGTACCAATGTTTTAACGGTATCTGCTTTGCGTGTATAGAATACAGCTTTTTCTTGCTGACCTGCTAATTCTTCCATGGCTGCAAGAGCTTGGGCATTGCCATACATATAGGCATTGATACTAGGTCTAGCATTTTTCTCTTTTCTTCCGCCACTAATGGTTTCTTCCATAGCATCACGCACATCAAATTGCCAAAACAATCCAGACTTAGCTCTTTTTTCTGCTTCCCATGCTTGATAATCCTGTTCTAAATCAGGTAAAAGATTTAATACAAAATCCTTGTTCTGATTTACTTTATACCTATTGTAAATAGCATCAATATTCCAACTGCTATAAAAACGCAAACGCTTTAATGCCTTACCATCATTGCCCCTGTACCAAACCAATAAATTATTATCCATATACTGTTGGTCATGCAACCACCTAGCTTCATAAATATGATGACCAAGCGCAGAACTAATCAGATTGTATTTGTCTGCATAAGACCTAGGCACCAAAAACTCTGTAAACACATATCCTTGCGGGGTTTGCTTAATATGTTTTCTAAGCGTCCACCACCTATAATAAAATAG
>CAIZMD010000635.1 GCA_903933995.1 uncultured Bacteroidota bacterium | reverse complement strand
TCAACTACACAAGGATATTATTTAATTGAATTCAATACCACTAAGAACCAACGATATGAAATTGCAGCGCTATAAATACCTCTTGACTTTTGTAAGTATCTTAATCTTTCAAGGTCAACTAATGGCACAAGACAAAGCTTCAGCTGAAACCTGGCATGGATTTAAAAAACAGTCTTTTAAAGTAGACACAGCATCTGCTTATATAGTTGTTCCAGAAAAACCCATGCCCGGTAATCCTTGGCTATGGCGTACCTATTCTCCTGAGTTTCATGTGGAGATTGATAGCATTCTAGTGACCAAGGGATTTCATATTGGGTTTATCAATATCAATAACAAAGCATTATATGGTCAACCCAGTTTGATGAAAATCTGGGACCAATTTTATCAGGTCTTGGTCAAAGAGAAAAAACTATCAACCAAGCCAGCGCTCTCTGGTGCTGTTAGGGGTTCTCTCTGTGAATTTGCATGGGCCAAATTATATCCTGATAGGGTATCCTGTATTTATTCAGAAAATCCTGTTGCCGATATCAAGAGTTGGCCTGGCGGGAAAATGAAAGGTGTGGGTGCTTCTCCTGATCAGTGGAAACAGTTATTGGCTGCCTATGGTTTTACGGAAGAACAAGCATTGGCCTATGGCGATAATCCAAAAGATAATTTGCAAAAATTGGCAGAACAAAAAGTGCCGCTTTATTTTAGTTTTGGTTTAAAAGACGCATTGACTCCTATGGAAGAAAATGCATTGGTCATTGCCGATGCCTATATTAAACTAGGTGGTCCTGTTACCATTTACCCAATGACCAGGGGCAAGCAGGAACAAAATGGTCATCACGTAACTATTGAACAACCAGATGGTATTGCCGATTTTATCATTCGTGCTTGGAAGTCTTTTCAATAAGCTGTTGCTTCTTTAAATTATTTCCAACCCATACAGTAGATTCGCAAATCACTAAACCAATATTCGGAATGTCTTTACCTATTAAAGCTTTTTTATTTGACCTAAACGGAACCATGATTGATGATATGCAGTATCATAACAAAGCATGGTTTCATATTTTGAACGATGACCTTGGGGCCAATCTGAGTTGGGATCAAGTGAAAAGCCATATGTATGGCAAGAATACAGAACTATTGATCAGGGTATTTGGTCCTGATAAATTTACCCAAACAGAAATGGATACACTTTCAGTTGAAAAAGAGAAAAGGTACCAAGCGGAATATAGACCCATCTTACAATTGATTGATGGCTTGGATCAATTTTTAGAAAAAGCTACTGAGCGTGGCATCAAGATGGGCATTGGTTCTGCTGCCATTCCTTTCAATATCAATTTTGTTTTAGACGGACTAAACCTAAGACATTATTTTCCTTCCATTGTAAGTGCAGATGATGTGGTTAATAGTAAACCCGATCCAGAAACCTATTTAAAAGGTGCCCAAGAATTAGGCGTATTACCCCAGGAATGTTTGGTGTTTGAAGACGCACCAAAGGGTGTTGAAGCGGCAAAGCTTGCGGGCATGAAAGCCGTGGTCATTACTACCATGCATGAAGCGGAAGAGTTTGCGCAATATGACAATATTGTTTGTTTTATCAAAGACTATCAGGAACTCAACATTGATAGTTTGATTCATATTTAAGATTCAAATCAAATACATGAAACAATTTTTTACCACTGGGGCCTGTTTGTTTTTAATGGGTTTTGCAGCTTTGGCTCAGGCTCCCAGAAATATTGTAATCAATGCTAATAAAACCGTTGCAAGAATTGAACCCACCATGTGGGGTGTGTTTTTTGAAGACATTAATTTTGGTGCTGATGGGGGCATTTATTCAGAACTAATCAAGAACCGTTCTTTTGAATTTTTCAAACCCTTGATGGGTTGGAAAATAGAACAGAAGCCATTTGTAGAAGGCGCTGTTACGGTTTTGAATAGGGCGGGAGAGAATCTTCCCAACCCCAGATTTTTGCGGGTTAAATCCGGTCTAGACAATCAAGCGCCTATTGCACTGGTAAACGAAGGTTTTAGGGGTATGGGCATCAAGGAAAAAAATGGCTATGATTTCTCTGTTCAAAGCAGAACTGCTGCCACTGGATTAAAATTGCATATAGAACTATTAGACGCCAAGAACAATCAGATAGGGTCAACGGTTTTGGCCATTCAACC
>CAIZMD010000634.1 GCA_903933995.1 uncultured Bacteroidota bacterium | reverse complement strand
TTGAAAGGAGATAATGAAAAATCAATGGTAAATTTTGAAGAGTATAGAAAATTTTTGAAAAAGACATTTTCAAAAGATATCATACCGAATGAAATGTATTATTATCTAGCAGTGATTGACATGAATAAAAATAATTATCAAAATGCTCTGGCAAATCTAGATAGTGCTTTAAATATAAGATTAACACAATATAATGCAAACGCTTTAGTGGACAGATGGAAAATGTTCAAATTGATGGGTGATGCTTATACTGGATTGAAAGAATATGAAAAAGCAAAAGACAATTACAATATCTCTTTGCTAACCAATCCAGATTATGAACCAACCAAAGAAGCAATTGTAAAATTGGAGACCATTATTGGAACAACGGTGTCAACCGATAAAACAGCTCCAACTATTAATTTACTTGAACCCTCACCAAAAAGGGGTTTAAAAGTAACCACAGCCTCTGCAAATGTTTTAATCAAAGGAATTGCTAATGATATCTCTGGTATTAAAGAAGTGAGTATTAATAGCAAGATTGTCTATGCCCAAAAATCAGGCGACTTCTGGGGAGAAGTTCCATTGAAAGAAGGGATGAATCAAGTGACTGTAATAGCCACGGATTTAGTTGGCAATAGAGGGGTACAGGTATTTGAGGTAGAGCGATTAGTAGCCAAACCCATTGTTGCATCTGTTAATGAAGTAATCATTCCGGTCATTGAAAAAATAGGAAAAAATTATTGCCTACTCATTGGCGCCCAAAATTATTCAGACGCCAATATTCCCTCCTTAAGCAACCCTATTGCCGATGCGGTTAAATTAAAAATGATTTTAAAATCAACCTATAATTTTCCAGATGAAAATGTGATTCAGCTATTTAATCCAGGAACAGATGATGTAAAACGTCAACTCTTGGAATTAACCGCACAATTACACCCTGAAGACAATCTCTTGATTTTTTATGCAGGTCATGGTATTTGGGTAGAAAAAGAAAAAAAGGGTTATTGGTTAATGACCGATGCTAAAAGAAAAGATCCTAACACTTGGTTACCCAATAAAACCGTTTTGGACCTTGTAGCAAAGATTCCATCTAGGCATACCCTCTTGATTACCGATGCCTGTTTCTCAGGATCTGTATTTAAAACAAGGGGATTAAATGATGCAGCACCCAAACCCATTCAGGAAATGGAAGAAAAAATCAGTAGAATAGCCATTACTTCTGGCAATGACACAGAAGTACCAGATGAATCCATTTTCATGAAATACCTGATCAAGGCCCTAAACAATAACAAGGAAAAATATCTAACTGCCCAAAAAATGTTCATCAACCAAATTCTAGAAGCGGTGATGACCGAGTCAAAAACAGAACCTAGGTATGGTACTTTAGAATTGGCTGGGCATGTGGGTGGTGATTTTATTTTTACCAAGAAATAAAGCAACTTATATTTAATTAAACATTCAGCAGTTGACACCTAGAAAAAAATGGACCATTAGTTTTGCGCATGCCTTCTTATTGATGGCGTTCTCAACCTTATGGCTCAACTCTAGCTTTACCTATGGCGATGAAAAGCTATTGGTACAATGGAGTAGTATTTTCAAGAGGGTGGTTTTGAAGATGGATGAAGAACCTCCAAAAAAGGATTATCTCTTTATCAACCTAGCTTATGACAAAGCATTGATACCAAGAGAGGAGGGCACGGGCAAGGATATCATTACTGACAGACAATTACTAGCCGATTTTTTTCAGGTCCTAAAAAAGCATCAGGATAGTATCAAATACACCGTTTGTGATGTATTGCTCAAAGGAAGTTCTGATGCGGACAGTGCTTTGCAAGCAAGTGTTAGAGGTTTAAAAAAGATTGTTTTCCCAGCGCAGTTGTCAGATTCTGGAACAGCAGAAGAATTAGCCATTCAAGTACCATCTGCTATTGCAGATTATGAAATGGTGAATGGTGGATTTTTAAAATTCAAACTCTTTCAAAATAAAACGGTACCTACCCTACCGGTTTATATGTACCAACAAATCAGTGGTAAAGAATTGAAACAGCAATTCGGCTGGTATTTTCAAGGTTACAAACCCGTGATGAATTCCTTGATCATAGATTATCAGATTCGTACCCACGAGTTAATGGATGAAGCAGAATATCCCGTGATCAATCTTTCTGAATTAATGCTGCTTCCTGAAGAAGTCATTGCTAATGATTTTCTAAAGCATCGATTTATTATCATGGGAGACTTTAACAACGATACCCATGAAACAATTTATGGTAGTACGCCTGGCACTTTAATTTTATTAAATGTGTATTTAAGTCTAATGGACGGCCAACACTTAATTAGTTTCTGGTGGTGGATCTTTTTATTGGTGGGCTTTACTTTTTTCTCAAGACGCATGTTGTTTCCAGAACCAGATCCTATAACACATAAATATGCCAATCTCTGGATTCCACTTTTGAGAAGTGCCACTTTCTTATCCATTCTATCAATTGTTTCCTATCTCATATTCAAACAACATATACAGGTTTTGGTATTAACCCTTTATGTAAATGTGCTTAGATTTATCATACAGCTCAAAAAATCTGATTGGCATTTTAGTCAATTAAAATCTTGGTTCCTAGAAATTCGTGAAACCTATTTCAATTTCAACTGATGAAAAAAATTCTATTTGCCTTATTAGCATTCCCTTTATTGGCTTTGTCACAAACAGAGCAATACTATGTTACCTTTTTAAAAGGAACAGTAGTGTTACAAAGAACCAAACAGCCTTTAAAACCTGGTGATAAAATTTCTGCAGAGGATAAACTCATCTTTAAAGACAAGACCTGCAAGCTTAATTGTATTAGTCCAGGCAAAGGCCGATTTGAAATTAGTGCCACTCAAGGAAAAGCAAATGAAGAGGGTGAACTCTTAGCGGTACTAAAATCAAGTTTACTACCCGTTGCCAATACTTATCATTTGAGTACACGCGCACTCATGTTTGAAGGCTATGACCCAAAAACATATTTCCGTTCCGAAGAAACCAATAACCGGATTCTTTTATTGTCAGATCAAGCCCTTCCCGTTAACAGCACTTACAAATTAGCTGCAGGAAATTTCTTTTTTGTTCAATACCAACTTAATGGCAAAACCATTACCAAAAAAGTGGCACAAACAGAACAAGGATTGTCTTTCCATCCTGAACTATTTATAGACGGAACAAGCCAAACAGAAAAAGCCATGCTCTGTTATCAGTCTAAAGAATCTGGTACAGCAAGATCAACAGTACTAGCTGAATTTACGCTTGTAC
>CAIZMD010000633.1 GCA_903933995.1 uncultured Bacteroidota bacterium | reverse complement strand
TGTGTGAGGAAGATCCAGTGACCATGGATGTAAATAGCATTATTCCAAAAATCAAAATCATAGAAGAAAAACAGGAGTTGATCTTAAATGGAACCCAAATAATTCCTTTTCTTACCGGACAACATCTACAGTTTCTACACCATGATTCATTGCCCTTTCATCCAAATGGATTATCCTTTTTGGTAGAACTAACCAATGGTCAATCTTGGTGCGACACTTATTTTTCCATTGGAGGTGGTTTCATTGTCAAAGAAGCCAAAGACGCACAAGCAAAACAAGTGGTAGACCTAACCTTTCCTATTAATACCGCTGATGATTTACTTCATTGGTGTATGAATGGACTAAGTATTAGTGATGTGGTATTGGAAAATGAGTTGGCATGGAGACCAGAAGCTGAGACCAGGAATAAAGTGTTACAAATTTGGAAAACCATGCAGGAATGCATTTTCAGGGGATGTCATGCAGAAGGCGAATTGCCTGGGGGGCTGATGGTTAGAAGACGTGCAGCAGCTTTGAACAAAAAATTGATGCAGAATAAAACCTATGAAAACTTTGAACAGTGGTTGGCATGTATTCAAAATGGGGGACATGATTTTAGCTATATCCTGGATTGGGTGAGTTGTTTTGCACTAGCCGTAAATGAAGAAAATGCCTCTTTTGGAAGGGTAGTTACCGCGCCAACCAATGGTGCTGCAGGTGTGATTCCTGCCGTGTTATTATACTTTATTGCATTTTGCAAAGGCAATGACGAAGAGAAAATTATCCGATTCTTATTAACCGCTTCTGAAGTTGGAAGCATCTTTAAAAAAGGAGCTACCATTTCTGCGGCCATGGGCGGTTGTCAGGCAGAAATTGGGGTATCCTCTGCCATGGCCGCAGCAGCTTTGACCGAATGCATGGGAGGCACACAAAGACAGGCATTGATGGCTGCTGAAATAGCAATGGAACATCACTTAGGGCTCACCTGTGACCCCATTGGGGGCTTGGTGCAAGTGCCCTGCATAGAACGCAATACCATGGGTGCCATCAAAGCCATCACGGCTTCACAATTAGCCTTACAAAGTTCACCTGATTTTGCCAAAGTAAGCCTTGACAAAGTAATCAAAACCATGTGGGACACAGCTTTGGATATGAATAGTAAGTACAAGGAAACAGCAGATGGCGGTTTGGCCATCAATATTCCTCTAAGCTTACCTGAGTGTTAATTCAATAAAGGATTTGTTTCAATTTCTGTGATGGCGATATTACTATAGTCCCGGATTTCATTGTACAAAGTGCCTCTTTCTACGGGTTGTCTGTTCACTTGTTTAATCAAGGTTACCAGGTCTGCCGTACTCATAGAAGGGCTTTGTTCTTCTGATCCTGCCATAGAATAAATCTTGGTGGTATCATCAATGGTTCCGTCAATATCGTTCACACCAAAATTCAGGGTTAACTGTGCATTTTGTCTGCCTAACATGGGCCAATAGGCTTTCACATGTGGAAAATTGTCTAGGTACAACCTAGATACTGCATACATTTTCAAATCCTCAATCACAGAAGATTCAGGCACATGACTCATGTCATTGTCTTTGTTGCGGAATTTCAGCGGAATAAAGGTATTAAAGCCTCCCGTTTTGTCTTGTAATTGGCGCAGTCTTTCCATATGATCAATCCTATGCCAGTATTGCTCAACATGACCATATAAAAGGGTAGCATTGCTATGCATACCTAATTCATGGGCCGCTTGGTGAATGGCCAACCATCCATCTGCATCAACCTTGTCTTCACAGATTTGAGTACGGATTTCTGGATGAAAAATTTCAGCACCTCCACCTGGCAAACTATCTAATCCTGCTTCATGGGCCAAGCGCATACCTTCAGCAGTGCTCAATTTTGCTTTGCGGAACATATAATCCAGTTCAACTGGTGTAAAGGCTTTGATATGTAATTCTGGTCTATGAGCTTTAATGCTTTTCAAGAGTGTTACAAAAAAATCCATATCCATTTTGGGGTGAACACCACCCACAATATGTACTTCAGTAACAGGTTTACCGTCATAGCTTTTGACAATATGCATCATTTGGTCAATGCTTAATTCCCAGCCTTCTTCTCTATGGGCATAGAGTTTGGAATAGGCGCAGAATTTGCAACTAAACACACAAACATTGGTAGGTTCAATATGAAAGTTTCTATTAAAATAAGTTTTGTCTCCGTGTTTGTCTTCTCTTACCCAATTGGCCAAAGCACCTAAATAGGAGAGTGAGCCCTGCTCAAATAATAAAACCCCGTCTTCAAAAGAGATACGCTCTTTGTTCAGGATTTTTTCTCCAATTTTTTTCAAATCAGCATTTTTCTCCAATGCTACCAGTCTTGAGATCCCTGTTTCTTTCATGTAACGGAAATTTCAGCAAAATTAAACCAATTTAACTGCCGCCGAATGATATTTGTCAATTGTTATCCTAAATCGAAACAAAAAACCCGGTGAGACTCACCGGGTTTTACTATGATAGATAAGTTTTTTTAAGACATTAAAATGCCCGCAATACTGGCCGATAGATAAGAAGCCAATGTACCACAGAGCAGGGCTTTTAAACCCAATTTGGCTAAGTCTGCCCTTCTAGTTGGGGCAAGTTCACCTATACCACCAATTTGCATACCTACACTACTAAAATTGGCAAATCCGCAAATGGCAATACTAACAATCAACAATCCTTTTTCTGAAACAATGGGAACTGCCTTGGTTGTTAAATTATTAAAAGCCACAAATTCATTGATGGTGATTTTTTGACCCAATAAAGTTGCCGCATTGGCAACGTCTACTGATGGAACACCCATGGCCCAAGTCATTGGATAGAATATTTTACTAAAGATCAAATCAAGGGTTAAACCAGGATAAACTTTACCAAATCCCCAGTTAATAAAAGCAATCAAAGCAATAAACCCAATCAACATGGCAATCACGTTCACAGAGATTTTCATACCATCGCTGGCTCCATGAGAAATGGCATCAATGATATTGCTATAAGGGCTTTTAACTTCTAGTTTCACCTTACCCATGGTTTGGGATTCTTCAGTTTCTGGAAATACAATTTTTGAGATTACCAATGCACCTGGTGCTGCCATTAGAGAAGCCGTTAAAAGGTATTCCGCTTTGGCCCCCATATTGGCATATACAATTAGAATACCACCCGCAATACATGCAAGGCTTCCACTCATACTTGCCAATAATTCACTCTTGGTCATACTGCTCAAATAGGGTCTAATCATTACCTGCGCTTCAACCTGCCCTACAAAGGCACTGGCCACATTGCTCAAAGCTTCTGCACCACTAACACGCATGATAAAATTCATGGCTTTTGCAATTAGTGATACAATTACTTGCATCACGCCAAAATGGTAGAGAATGGCCACAAGTACACAAACTAAGATGATGGTTGCTGTAACACTAAAAGCAAATACAAAACCGCCTTGTGCAAAATTTTGAACATTGGTAGGAGCAGGGCCAGCAACCATAATGCCACCATATACAAAAGACACCCCTTGTCTGGCAAACTGTTCAATCTTTTCCATACCATGCCCCAATTTCTGGAAAAACCAGGTTACTGGGGGCACTTTTAATACCAAAACTGCTATAGCAACCTGCAACATCATGCCGCTGACAACCAGCCTATAGTTGATTCGTTTCTTATTATTTGAAAACAAAAAAGCAATGGCCAGAATCAAAATAATGCCCAATATTCCATGAAAGCGTTCCATAAACTAGTAATTGGCTGATTGAATAAGGCGGGAAGATAATAAAATAATAATCACGAATGCCCAATAACAAAAGAGACCCCATTTGGGGCCTCTTTTATATAGTTTTTTCAAGATTACAAATGTGCTTGAATCTTCTTGTCTAAAACACTTTTGGGTACTGCGCCAATTTGTTTGTCTACAATTTGACCTCCCTTGATAAAAAGAATAGCAGGAATAGAAGTAATACCATAATTAACACTTAGGTTAGGATTATGGTCAACATTTACTTTGCCTACATTGATTTTACCATCGTATTCTTTGGACAATTCTTCAATAACGGGTCCAATGGCACGGCAAGGTCCACACCATTCCGCCCAAAAATCCACTACTGTTAATTTATCGCTGTCGAGCACGGTGCTCTGGAAATTTGCGTCTGTTAATTCTAAAGCCATGTTATTATTTTTATGTTGATGATAATGATGAATATCAAATATAAATCCAAAGCCTTGTTTCTGCTGATTTGACTTTTCCACCTATGTGATTAATGACTTTGCATCAGAAAACCTGACACGCGGTCAGTTTATGCACTGACAACACCCACATTTACTTCAAAATCAGGGTTGTTCAACAGAAATCCGGCCATATCCTCATTCATTAAAAAGCTCTTGTCTAAACTATATAAACTCACTTTTAGGTTCTCTTTTGGTTCAAACATGTTGAATCTCAAGGAAGTTTTGCCAGGATTCTGTTTAATATTACTGTCTACAAAATCAACCAATTCTGCCGTAACTGCTGCAGGATGCATGCTGATTTCTATACTTCTTGTCAAGGTTTGTTTGACCGTTTCAAGTAAAGACATGCTATTGATCTTAAAATCAAATTCATCGGGTCTACCATATTTAGGTCTGAAAAATCCAGTACACATGATATTGGTACCCTTTTCTAAATAGTTCTGAAAACGGATATAGTCTTCACTCCACAAAAGAAACTCTGTTTTTCCACTTAGGTCTTCCATGGCAAAGGAACCAAAATTCTTACCCGTTTTAGTAACCCTATGTTGTACGTCAATAATTAAACCTGCAACGCGCAAGACTTTACCAGGGTTGGGTTGTAAATGCAAGGTTTCTTTGATCTCATTAAAATCACTGATTTTAGAAATGCCATAGTACTTGAGTTCAAATTTAAAATGGTCCAATGGGTGACCACTCATGTACATGCCGGTTACTTCTTTTTCATGATCCAATAATTCTGTTAGCGTCCAAGGTTCACAAACGCCTATCTTGGGTTGAGGTACTTCCATGGCAGCAGAAAGATTCCCAAACAAGGTATTGGTTGTTCCAATAGCATGCGCTTGTTTGGCCTGACCATAACTCACAATTTTTTCTAAACCGCTTTGTTTTTCACCATCTGGAACATGAAAATATTGGGCTCTATGATAGGCAGTGAAACAATCAAAAGCACCAGAGTAAGCCAAGCATTCCAATGATTTTTTGTTCACGCTTTTTTGAAGTACCCGTGCTATAAAATCAAACATGTCTGGATAGTGGCCATTCTTTTCTCTTTCAGCAATAATATTTTCAACAGCCGCTTCTCCCACGCCTTTAATGCCACCCATGCCAAAACGGATTTCCCCTTTTTTGTTCACAGCAAATCCTTTGAGGGATTCGTTGATATCTGGCCCCAATACTTTAATACCCATGCGTTTACATTCTTCCATGAAGAAGGTAATCTTTTCAATACCACCTGCGTGATTCAACACTGCAGACATATATTCTCCAGGATAGTGGGCTTTTAAATAGGCTGTTTGATATGCCACAAAAGCATAACAGGTACTATGAGATTTGTTGAATGCATATTGTGCAAATGCTTCCCAGTCAGTCCAGATTTTTTCTAGTGTTTCTGCAGCATGCCCCTTTGAAGTAGCGCCATCCACAAACTTGCTCTTCATTTTGTCTAGGGTATATCTATCTTTTTTACCCATCGCTTTGCGCAACACATCCGCGTCTCCCTTACTAAAGCCTCCAATTTTTTGAGAGAGCAACATCACCTGTTCTTGGTATACGGTAATCCCGTAGGTATCAGCCAGGTATTCTTCCATGTCTGATAAATCATAAGTGATGGCTTCTCTTCCATGCTTACGGTCAATAAAGTTGGGAATATAAGCAATTGGCCCGGGGCGATATAGGGCGTTCATGGCAATCAAGTCAGCAAATTTATCTGGCTTTAATTCGCGCAAGTATTTTTGCATGCCAATACTTTCAAACTGAAACGTAGCATTGGTTTCTCCTTTTTGATAGAGTTGAAAAGTTTTCTCATCGTCTAATGGAATGGTATCTAAGTCAATAGTCACTTGGTGATTTTGAAAAATCAATTCCAAGGCAGTTTTTAAAATGGAAAGGGTTTTTAAACCCAAGAAGTCCATCTTGATAACACCAGCATCTTCAATAGTGCTTCCTTCAATCTGTGTAACCCAAAGTGGAGAGTCTTTAGAAATAGCCACCGGAATTAGGTCGGTTAAATCGCGCGGAGCGATGATAATACCTGCCGCATGGATCCCCGTATTTCTAACCGAGCCTTCTAGTCTTTCTGCTTCTTTTAAAACCTGTGATCGAATATCATCACCGTTATAGAGTTCCCTTAGTTTCCGAATATTGTCCAGGTCTTCTTGTTGGTAGCCTTCTTTTTCTTCAAATGATTTTTCGCCAGTTTTTTCTCCTTCTTTTATAGTGAAAGGCGCGTGTAAGACACGACGTAATTCTGTACCTGGTTTGTCTGGCACTAATTTGGCCAACATATTGCTTTCACTTAAAGGAAGATCAAGAACCCTAGCCACGTCTTTGATACTCATTTTGGCGGCCATGGTACCATAAGTGATAATCTGTGCAACCTGATTTTTGCCATATTTGTCTACCACATAATCAATCACACGTTGTCTGCCTTCATCATCAAAGTCCGTATCTATATCGGGCATGCTCTTACGGTCTGGATTCAAGAAACGCTCAAACAGCAGGTTGTATTTAATGGGGTCAATATTGGTGATGCCAATACAATAAGCCACTACTGATCCTGCTGCTGAACCACGTCCAGGCCCAACAAATACACCCATTTCACGCCCAGCTTTGATAAAGTCACTTACAATCAAAAAGTAACCCGCAAAGCCCATGGTTCTAATGGTAAACAATTCAAAGTCTAGTCTTTCTTGAATCTCAACTGTAATATCATTATAGCGCATTTTAGCGCCTTCCATGGTCAAGTGTTTCAAGAATTCCCATTGGTTCATATTGCTATCCGTATGCACCTGAAAAGAAGGTGGAATAGGGAAGGCGGGAAGCAAAATATCTTTCTTCAAATTCAAGACTTCAATCTTGTCAACAATAGCATTGGTATTGTCAATAGATTCAGGAATATCATGAAAGAGTTTTTTCATCTCTTCCGTTGTCTTGAAATAGAATTGGTCATTGGGGAATTTAAACCTTCTATTCTTGATCTGCACATCGTCATTGGCAAAATCATCAAAGCCAGGTGTGGCTTGTTTTTCCCCCGTATTGATACAGAGCAAAATATCGTGGGCATTATAATCGTCCCTTTCTGTATAATGACTGTCATTGGTGGCAATGACAGGAACATTGTATTTCTTGGCAAATTTGAGCAGGGTATTGTTGATCAATTCCTGTTCTTTAATCTGGTGTCTTTGAATTTCTATATAATAATCCTCTCCAAATAAGTCTAACCACCATTTGAATTCATTCTCGGCTTCTTGTTCAGTACCATTTAAAATAGTTTGTGGAACATAAGCACCTATACAGCAAGTAGTGGCAATAATACCTTCGTGGTATTTTTCAATTAATGCTTTGTCTACCCTAGGATATTTGCTATACATCCCTTCAATAAAACCCATAGAAGTGAGCTTTACCAAGTTTTGATATCCAGTAGCATTTTTAGCCAATAATACTTGGTGATATCTTTTGTCTTTGACTTCTTTTGTAAAGGTTTTTAAAAATCGATCTTCTACCACATAGAACTCGCATCCCACAATGGGTTTTACGGTTGGGGCAAGTATGTCTTTTCCATTTTCATCCTTACCAATGACTTTTGTGTTTTTCCAAGCTTGGGCTACAAATTCAAATGCACCAAACATATTGCCATGGTCAGTAATGGCCAAGGCCGGCATATTGTCCTTTGCGGCTTTTTTGTATAAACTGCCGATGTTAGCGGCACCATCTAACAAGGAATATTGGGTATGAACGTGTAAATGAGAAAACTGACACATGAGCAACTGGATTCGGTCAAATATCGTAACAAAGCAGTCTGTCAGGTGGGTTAAATTTTCCACATTGCTTCTAATTTGACAGTTAGGCGTTTCAAACCTAAATTGCAGCCCTAGTTTATGAAACAATTTCAAATTTTAATATATATAGGTTTATTGCTTGGCTTTAGTAGTTGCCGGTCATTTAGACAGTTAACTGCTAAGGACCATACTACTGCATCGGTGTCTAATAAAAAGCTGAAGTCTCAGAAAGAGCCACAATTCATTGAAGGAATAGAAGTTACGCCTGGTTCAACCATGAGTTCAAAGCATAAAACCAGTACAGCCAATACCAAAAAGACCAATACTAGTAAGCCTAATAACCCCATAAGTGGGGGCATTTTTAGTACTGAGAATGCCAGTTATTTACAATTGAAATTTTCAGTCTTGGTGGGCGTGCCGGTAAGTCAATTGGATAATATTGCTTTATTGGAGCAAATGGACAAATGGTGGGGTACCCGTTATTGTATGGGAGGAACCACGGAAAACTGTTTAGACTGTTCCGCCTTTACCCAGATTTTGTACAGGGATCTATATGCTATTAGCCTGCCAAGAACGGCCCAAGAGCAATATCAATCAGCTGATATTATTGGAATTGATGACTTACAAGAAGGGGATCTGGTATTTTTTCACACTTCAGGAAGAAGCAGAAGGTCAATTACCCATGTTGGGGTTTATTTACAAAATAGCAAATTTGTACACGCCGCCACAAGTGGGGGAGTCATGATCAGTGATTTAAAAGAAACTTATTGGAGTCCCAAATTCAGGGGTGGTGGTAGAATGAAACAACCTTAATGGTTATTTGATTCCCCATTTTGTTTTGAATTGTGCTATCATTTGTGCTGCATCTGGTGTTAAATTTCCTTTGATGACTCCAATGATCATCAAACTTGAGAAAATTAAGGACCTACCAATCATTCCAGACCATCCTGAAAATTGACCCATTAATAGCGCCACTAATCCAAAGGAGAGAATACCCAATACCAATGCTTTTAGGTTGTTTTGATTAAAAGGTTGCATCCCAAATTTTCGCCTTAAAAATTCAAAACGAATAAAATTATACAAAGCAAATGCAGCCAATTCTGCAAAAGCAGAACCAATAATGCCGTAGTTTTTAATAAGGTAATAAGTTAATGGCAGTCTAAAAGCCAATAATACCACACCGCTTAAGAAATCAAAACGCCAATAAGTAGAAGTGCCAATGACTATATTATTCAGTCCGGTACCCGCGTCAATAATTCTAACCATCCCTAGAATAAATACAACAGCAAGTCCGGATTCGTAGGTTTTCTGAATATTCAATGCTTCTAATGCAGGTTGAATATTCAACCAAATATTGCCAAATAAGAATAAGGCAATCAGCAATAAATTAATACAAGACCGCTGATAGATACGTTTGATTTCTGGCATGTTTTTGTCTTTCCAAGCTCTTGACAATACGCCAGCAGAAACGGATTGAATACTTCTTTGTGGAACCTGAATTAAATTGGCCGCATACTGAGCAACACCAAAAACGGCTACTACAGCTAAACCCTGAAATTTGGCAATGATAAAACTATCAATTGTGGCGGCTAAAGAAGCAATACAAGTGCCTCCAAAAATCAATGCCTGCATGGAGAACATTTTCAACTTAAACTTTTTGGTAACCCTACTAACTTTAAGTGGGAAATGAAGTTTTTTAGAACGATATAAAACCCAAGCTACAATGGCAAAAATGGCCAAGTATAAAAAAGCAAAACAGTGAATGAATTGATCAAAACTGATATACCTAAAATAATACAATAGCACTATGATTAAGGTTAGGATTCTTAAACCTGTTTCTTTTAAGAAATTGGACATGACCGTTTTCTGTAAAGCCCAACAAAAACCTTCCATTACAGAAAACAAGAGCATACCCATGGCAAAAGGAAACATCCAATAATAGTAATCAACAATAAGTTTTGATCCCTTGGAAAAATGTTGTACAAAAAAGGGTTGAAACCAATATCCTGCCAATAATACCAATAGAAATCCTATAAAAGATACGGCTAAGGCCCAAGTCATTAAATCAATTTCATGAGCTTCTAAATTGTCTTTATAATAAGGGTAGAATTTGTAAATCACAGGTATGATTCCCAAACTTCCAAAAGCATACATGTTTTGTGAAAAGTCAAAGAAGATTCTAGTCAGTCCAAATTGTTCAGGGGTAAAAGCACCATTCCCAATTCTGGTATAATAATACAGGTTGATGGCACCGATAAAAAAACCGATATACACCAAGATACTAGACTGAATGGTTTGTCTTCTAATACTTCCCATACTAATTTGCGGGGAGTTCTCTAACCTTGATATAGTATTTGAATTCTATAGCTGCTGGATTCAAAAAAGCCTTATGTTCATCTAATAAATCCATGGTTTTCCAGGTTCCTACAATGGGTTCCATTTTCAAATCTGCTTTATCTGTTTTTACAAATAATGGTAGATTAAACTGGGCAATACAATTACTCCATCTATAGTTGACCTTTTTTTGGTCTTTACTAAATTGTAATTCTAAAACAGGAATCTCCGTTTTGCGCAGGTATTGATCAAATATTGGTTGTAAGGGATAACCCGCATATTTTTCCATCAGATGCTGAACGTCTAAAGTGGTTACCGTTTGATGGTAGAATTCTTGATTGAGTTGTCTGAGCATAAGTCTAAACTGCTCATCATTATTCATGCTATTGCGGATGGTCTGAATCATGTTTGATCCCTTATAATACATATCGTTACCGCCCTGGTTTTGAACATCATACACGCCTATAATGGGCTCTCTGTTGCTAATATTTTTTCTGATGCCAAAATTGTATTCATAAGCAGCTTGCTTGCCACTAAGCCATTGTGTAAATAGGGTTTCCGTGTAATTGGTAAAACCTTCGTGTACCCACATATCTGCAATGTCTTTGGTAGTGATATTATTGCCAAACCATTCGTGCCCACTTTCATGAATAATGATAAAATCCCATTTTAATCCCCAGCCAGTTCCAGATAAGTCTCTACCTAAGTAACCATTCTTAAACTTATTGCCATAGGTTACGGCGCTTTGGTGTTCCATGCCTAAATAAGGTACT
>CAIZMD010000632.1 GCA_903933995.1 uncultured Bacteroidota bacterium | reverse complement strand
TTTGCCATTATATCGCACCCGGATGCCGGTAAAACTACTTTGACCGAGAAGTTTTTGCTATTTGGTGGTGCCATTCAAGTTGCAGGTGCTGTAAAAAGCAATAAGATCAAGAAACACGCTACCAGTGATTTCATGGAGATTGAACGCCAACGTGGTATCTCTGTGGCTACTTCAGTGATGACTTTTGAATACCAAGGTATATCTATCAATCTTCTGGATACACCTGGTCACAAGGATTTTGCGGAAGATACTTACAGAACCCTTACAGCGGTGGATAGTGTTATATTGGTGATTGACTCAGTGAATGGGGTAGAAGCACAAACCAGGAGACTAATGGAAGTTTGTCGCATGCGCGATACCCCGGTAATTGTGTTTATTAATAAAATGGATCGAGACGGCAAAAGCCGATTTGATTTGTTGGAAGAAATTGAAAACGAATTGAAAATTTCTTTGCATCCCATGACCTGGCCCATCAATAGTGGAAAGGAATTTAAGGGGGTGTATAATTTGCACGATAAAAACCTGCGCTTGTTTACGGCAAGTACCAAGGCTGACGATGAAGACGTAATTGCCATTAGTAATTTGGCAGACAAAGAATTGGATGCCAAAGTGGGAGACCGTGATGCGGAGCAATTAAGAGAAGACGTTGAACTTATAGATGGTGTGTATGGGGAACTCAATTCCGCTGATTATTTAGATGGAAAAATTGCGCCCGTATTTTTTGGATCGGCCGTGAATAATTTTGGTGTAAAGGAAATGTTGGATACGTTTATTCGCATTGCTCCAGTTCCAAGGAGCAGGGAGACATCGGTTAGGACGGTTGCTGCAGAAGAGGATAAATTCAGTGGGTTTATATTTAAAATACACGCTAACCTTGATCCCAAACACCGAGACAGAATTGCTTTTATGCGGGTTTGTAGCGGTAAGTTTGAACGCAACAAATATTTTCACCACGTGCGGCTTGACAAGGATATGCGTTTTAGTAATCCCTATTCTTTTATGGCTAGAAGCAAGGATGTGATTGAAGACGCATTTGCTGGTGATGTAGTAGGTTTGTTTGATACAGGAAACTTTAAAATTGGCGATACGCTAACTGAAGGAGAAGATTTTTATTTTGTTGGAATTCCCACTTTTTCACCAGAAATTTTTAAAGAGTTGGTGAATAAAGATCCTATGAAAACCAAGCAATTAGAGAAAGGTGTGAGCCAGTTAACAGATGAGGGTGTGGCACAGTTATTTACCCAATTTGGAGGCAATAAAAAAATCATTGGTTGCGTGGGTGAACTACAGTTTGAAGTAATCCAATATCGCTTGCTGCAAGAATATGGAGCGGCTTGTGAATTTAGAACATTACCCTATTATAAAGCTTGTTGGTTAACCAGTAATGACCAAAAGAAATTGGACGATTTTTTAAGATTCAAACAACAAAATTCAGCCGAAGACAAAGATGGACATCCAGTGTATCTAGCCCAAAGCGAATGGTTCTTAAATACGGAAATCACCAATAATCCAGATATTCAATTTCACTTCTCAAGTGAGATTCACAAATAGCTTATGGAACCCTTTGAAACAGAAAGGTTATTGGTAAGACAGTTTTGTTCATCCGATGGAGATGATTGTTTTGCTTTTAATGGTAATGAGCAAGTGGTGAAATTTATCCGTCCTGCAAAGACTAGGGAAGAAAGTGATGCTTTTTTGTTAGAGAATCTAGACCTATATCTAGAGGGGTTCCCCTATGGCAGAATGCATGTTTCAGAAAAAGGAACGGGCAATTTTGTAGGTACATTTTCCTTATTGTATTTAGACGGAGAAGCTGATTATCATATTGGCTATGGTTTAATACCATCAGCCTGGGGCAAGGGTTATGGGGCTGAATTGGTACAATATGGTACTGCCATCTTTTTTGCAAGAACTACTCATGCAGCCCTTTTTGCGATCACTGATCCTGACAATATAGCTTCTGAAAAATTACTCTACAACTATGGTTATCAATTAGATGGAACCTATGATTCCCATGGGAAATTGCTGAACCTATTTAAAATGAATAGAGCAGATTTCTTAGAAAAATGAGGTCATGCGTCTGCCTTGGCAGCTTATTCGTAGTTTTGCCACTTTATGAAATCAAAGACATTACAAAAAGACAAAGTAAATATCATTACCCTTGGTTGCAGCAAGAACCTAGTTGATAGTGAAGTGTTGAGTGGTCAACTCATGGCCAATGATATTGCTGTAGTTCACGAGAACAAAAAATTGGACCATAATATTGTGGTGGTGAATACCTGTGGCTTTATTGACAAAGCCAAGGAAGAAAGTGTCAATACCATTTTGGACCAATTGGAATTGAAAAGAAGGGGTAAGCTAGACAAAGTATATGTGACCGGCTGTTTGAGTGAGCGTTATCGTGCCGATTTAGAAACAGAAATGCCAGAAGTAGATGCTTGGTTTGGTACATTGGAGTTGCCGCAAATGTTAAAGCAGTTTGACGTTGATTATAAAGCAGAATTGTTAGGAGAGCGTTTGTTAAGTACTCCAAAGCACTATGCTTATCTTAAAATCAGCGAAGGTTGTAATAGAACCTGTTCATTTTGCGCCATTCCTCTAATGCGTGGCAAACACGTGAGTAGAACCATTGAAGACTTGGTAGCAGAAGCCGAATCCCTTGTAAAAAAAGGGGTAAAGGAAATTATGCTGATTGCACAGGAACTTACTTATTACGGATTAGATATTTACAAACAAAGAGAATTGCCCAAACTCTTGCATGCTTTGGCAGATATTAAGGGCTTAGAATGGATTCGTTTACACTATGCTTACCCTAGTAAATTTCCATTGGAAATTCTAGACGTGATGGCGCAGCGAGACAATATTTGTAAGTATTTAGACATGCCTTTGCAACACGCTAGTAATAATATGCTCAAAGCCATGAAGCGCAATATTACAAGGGAAGAGATGACAGATCTCATTCGCACCATACGTGAGAAAGTGCCGGGCATTTGTTTGAGAACAACTTTGATTGCAGGATTCCCTGGTGAA
>CAIZMD010000631.1 GCA_903933995.1 uncultured Bacteroidota bacterium | reverse complement strand
AAACTTTGCTGGTATTAAGTATACACATGAGGATTTTATGGACTTCTTTTCATGTATGAATTTTAAGAACGGTCAGTATGATATGCTTTGGGGTAGAGATGAAAACCTTTTGCCAGCTTTAGCTTTAGGTACTAAAGCTGCCATTGGTAGCACTTTCAATTATGCAGCCCCTCTTTATTATCAAATTATTGAAGATTACAATAATGGTAAACAGGAATCGGCCCAATCATTACAACAAAAGTCAATTGATATGATTAGACTTTTGGGTAAATATGGTGGAATTGCAACTGGTAAAGCCTATATGAAACTGATAGGTTTAGACTGTGGTAGTTTTAGATTGCCTGTGAAAAATATGAGCAACAATCAATTTGATACTTTTAAACAAGACGTTCAACAATTGAATTTCAGTGAATTTTGTTCACAACTGCCAATTACTGTAAATGGTTAGTCTAGAATGAGCAATATTAAAAATATCCTTTTACTTATATTGTCATTAATAGTGATACCTGGAATTGCGCAAAACAAAAAAACATTTTCCATGCAATGGAAGATTGAATCAAAACTGCCCCCAGAAACTGGGAAATTGGTTTCCAATGGTTTTGCTGGTCCTATAACAGGCATCCTGCATAATTATTTTTTTGTTGGAGGTGGAGCTAATTTTCCAGAATCTATGCCATGGAATGGAGGTCTCAAAAAATATTATAACCAATTATTGGTTTATGCTATTAAGGGTGAAAATTTTGAATTATTAAGTAAGCATTTTAATCTCCCCAATAATATTGCTTATGCTGCAAATTGTAATATAGGAACTGGTATTTTATTTGCCGGTGGTGAAAATGAAAATGGCACTTCAAATTTAGTATGGTTAATGAAATGGGATATTCAAACTGAAAAAGTACAATTTGAATCATTACCCAGTCTGCCTATGGCTGTTAGCAATGCTTCCATGACGGTTTTAGGAAATAAGGTTTATTTAGCAGGAGGTGAAACGGCTTCAAATACGTTGGACCAATTTATTGTTTTGGATTTAGACCATATTCAACTAGGATGGAAGCAGTTAGCAAAAACTCCTTTACCAATTTCTCATGGAGTGATGGATGTCTTATTTCAAAAGCCTCAAGGAGAGATTTTCATAGCGGGGGGAAGGAAGAAAAATCAAAGTGGAATTTCTGATTTTCATGCTACTATGTGCGCTTATGACTTGGCAACTGATCATTGGACTGTCAAACAATCTATGCCATATGAAATATGTGCGGGTACTGGAGGTGCTACAAAACAAAATATGTTTGTAGTATTTGGTGGTGATAGAGGCACAGTTTTTCATCAGGTAGAAAGTTTAATTGCATCTATCAATGTAGAACAGGATTCAAAGACTAAATCAAATCTAATTGAGCAAAAAAATCAATTGCAAGCGAATCATCCAGGATTTAGTAAGGAAGTACTTGTTTATGATGCACTTAAAGATAGTTGGCATTCAATTGGAAATATTCCTTATGACACACCTGTAACTACCACTGCTATTAAATGGGGGTATTCCTTTATCATTCCTAGTGGCGAAATCAAAGCTGGTATTAGGTCTTCTACCATTATTTCGGTAAAAATGCTATCAAATTAAAATGACACAGACCAGAAACTACCCTTGGATTGTTGTTGCATTGCTATGGGTGGTAGCATTATTGAATTATATGGATAGGCAAATGCTATCAACCATGAAGCCTTCCATGATGATAGATATTGCTGAACTACAATCCGCTACTAACTTCGGGTATTTGATGGCTATTTTCTTATGGATCTATGGTTTTATGAGTCCAGTGTCAGGCATTATTGCAGATAGAATAAATAGAAAATGGATAATTGTTGTCAGCCTCTTTGTTTGGAGTGCTGTTACTTTTTCAATGGGTTATGCAACAAGTTTTTCTCAATTGTATTGGTTGCGGGCTTTAATGGGCATAAGCGAAGCTTTATACATTCCTGCAGCGCTTTCTTTAATTGCGGATTACCACACAACAAAAACAAGGTCCTTGGCAATTGGTATTCATATGACCGGTTTGTATATGGGCCAAGCCTTAGGCGGATTTGGAGCAACCATTGCGCAACAATATTCTTGGCAAAAAGCATTTCAGAGTTTTGGTTTAGTTGGTATTGTTTATTCTTTAGTGTTATTGTTTTTTCTACATGAAAAGATAACTCCCAAAAATCATATTGAAGACGGCCATAAGGCAATAATTAAACCATCTTTATTTAAGGGACTAAGTTTGCTTTTT
>CAIZMD010000630.1 GCA_903933995.1 uncultured Bacteroidota bacterium | reverse complement strand
TTGCAATAATAACCGAAACCTTGCTTTCTTAATGTGTTGTTTTCAAAATCCAAGCGCCTACCAAATTAGCGGCCTCTGGAGAAAAGGTTTCATCAATTGTATCGTAGGTCTGTACTTTTGTCTTAGCAGTTTGAAACAAATGGTTCAAGTTAGGCATTGCATGCACTTCATATTTTTTGTTCCTTCCTTTTTTCAATGCGGCTTCAATAGCAGATAGGTTTTCATCAGAAGTCACTTGAATATCAAAAGTGCCATTTAAGGCAAGTACCGGAATTTTCTGTTTTTCTAAGTTGGTGCTTGGTTGATAATTTAAGAAATAATTCAGCCATTCAAGTCCTCCTTGGAATTGTTTGGCCATTGCCAGCATCCCTGCCTGCGGCGATATAAAAAATAATTTTTTCTCCAAATCATCTGAAACCGATCTTTTCCAATTGGTATAAGCCAATTTCATTTCTGATTCCACTATAGTAAAATCAGTATATTTTGCAAATGGAGCATTCATATTAATAATCAAACTATCTGCTAATGCCTTGTCAGATGCAGAAAGGTTTACTGATTCAAAACTCCGTTTCATCTGAAAATTCCAGATTTCCAGACCCTTTTGGCCAGGGCCTGCTAATAAGACAATAAACGCCACTTTTTTGTTGTTTACTGCCACCATGGGTGCAATCATGCCACCTTCACTATGTCCAATTAATCCAATTTTTTTCTTGTCAACATCTGCGCGGCTCAATAAATATTGAATACTATTATTTACGTCACCCGCAAAGTCTACAGAAGTCAATTTGGATGAATTGGTTCCCAGACTTGATTTTCCCGCACCTCTATCATCCACACGTAATACAGCAATGCCTTGCTTGGTTAACAAATCGGCCAGTACTGCATAGGTTTTATGACCAAACATAGTACCATCTCTGTCTTGTGTGCCACTCCCCGAGATAATAATCACGGTTGGGAAATTACTTCCTTGAGCCGGTTTGGTAAATGTGGCGCCATATTGCAAACTGCTATCTGCATTTTTGTACATGACTTCTTCTGCTATATATCCAAAAGGTGCTTTTGGTGTTTGGGGTCTAACGGGAACAGATGGGGGTTTGGGAATGTCTTTTTCTTCTAAACGCTTCATGTTTAATGACGTTTTGAAATTCCCCTGTTTAAAATTTCCGTGAATGCTATCCTTGCCATTCCAGCTGCCGCGATAGCCCGCATTCATAATTTTAATCTCAGTTAGAATACTATCACCCACCAACTCAGTTTTACTACCCTGTAATCCAAAACTATTTTGATCAGGACTATCAAAACTAGAACGGTATTCGCTGCCCGTTTTGTCAATGTGCATGACAAAACGAATCTGCCTGCTACCAACACCAAGAAAACCCTGCCAAGCACCAACAATGCTTTGCGCTTGCGATGCATAACCTGCTAACAAGATGCAAATAAGAAAGCTGATTTTTTTCATGGTATTAGGATTGGTGTTTTTTATAATAACGATAAGAAAATACA
>CAIZMD010000629.1 GCA_903933995.1 uncultured Bacteroidota bacterium | reverse complement strand
ATTAAATGCAAATGGGTGGATACAATCATTATCATTGTATCCACCCATTGAAATGTACAACAGCGTATTTATTTTTTACTTGCTGCCCATGCGTCCATCTTAGCTTCTAATACGTTTAATGGCAAAGAACCATCTTTTAGCACTTGGGTATGAAATTCAGCAACGCTAAATTTACTGCCTAGTTCCTGTTCGTATTTTGATCTTAAGGCTCTAATTTTCATAGCACCCACTTTGTAGCCCAATGCTTGTCCTGGGTGACTCATATATCTTTCAATTTCTGCAGTGGCGCCTTGCTCACCAATAGGTTCGTTGTCCATCATATATTTGATGGCTTCTTCTCTGCTCATATTTTTTGTATGAATAGCAACATCAACAACCAATCTGATAGCACGATGAATTTCATCACCCAATGCACCAAAATATTGATAAGGGTCTTTATACAATCCTAGTTCAAATCCAAGTGATTCGCTGTACAATGCCCAACCTTCTATATAAGCATTGTGCCCACCATATCTTCTAAAATTGGGTAGTAAACTGTTTTCTTGCGTAAGGGAAATTTGATAATGATGCCCAGGAATGGCTTCATGTAAGAATAAAGATTCCATGCCAGAAGTGGTATTGAATTTAGTTGCATCTAAAATAGGAACATAAAAAATACCAGGTCTAGTGCCGTCTGCCGAACCCGAAATATATTCGGCAGCAGCCGCTGCAGCCCTAAAAGCTTCTGTTTGTCTTATCTCAAATGAAGTTTTAGGCGCGTTTTCAAATACCTTAATTAAGTTGGGCTGCATCCTTTGGTGAATATTTTCAAAGGCGTCAGTTACTTCTTTAGCTGTATGATAAGGCATGAATTTTTTATCTGTATTTAAGTAACCAAAGAAAGCTTTTAAATCACCTTTAAAACCTACTAGATTTTTAATACTGTCCATTGCTTTTCTAATTCTTGCCACTTCACTTAAACCAGTTTGATAAATATCTTCAGGAGTTCTATTGGTAGTGGTTTGTTTTTTCACTTGATAGGTATACATTTCAACTCCTGTTGGTAAAGAAGACAAGCCTGAAGTAGCTCTAGCTTTTGGTAAATATTCATTTTGCAAAAAATCGCCTAATTTTTTAAAAGTAGGTACAAGCACAGTAAGAATAGATGCTTGATATTCCTTGGTTAATCGCTCTTTATCTGCTTTAGAAAAACTAGCAGGCATTAAATTAATTGGGCCATAAAATAAACTTTTCGTTGCATCGGTTACAACCATACTTTGCATTTGTGGAATCATTTTTACAACCACTGATTTTGGAAATACAATACCAGCCTTCATGCCTAATTTGAAATTTCCAATAGCGGTATCCGCCCAAACAGAAAAAGCATTGACCCTTTTTAACCAGTCGTCATAATCTTTCACCTTTTTAAATGGCTGACCGCTTGTGCCCGAGCCCATTTGAGCAAAAATTAAGGGGAAGGAATTTATTTGACAAAATGGTAAATATTCAAAGTGGTATTTATAGCCCTCCTTATTTATTTCCAATTCGTCTTTTAATACGTCATAAGATATTTGATCATTGGCATTTAATGATGCACGGTTGTAATTATTTAAACTATCTAAAAAACGTTGAATGAATTTTTTACGGTCTTCCATGAAAGCTATAGAGCCATCATTGGGAAGAAGGTCATTGTACCTATTGTCGCCTATTTGAGTGGCTAGAAATGGATTTTGTTTTAGTCCTTCTTGATAATACAGTTCGGAAAGCGCTGCGAAGCTTTTGTTGGCTTCAAGCGTCTTGTTAGAACCCTTTTGCTTACATGCGCCTAAGCAGCTTAGGAATACTAAAGCAAGTATGATTTTTTTCATTTTACTGTGTTTTCATAAAAATAAAGGAATAAAGCTCAATATTTTAATTTTCGGTATCAATTCCCATTTACTGTTGTTTTAGCCGAAATTCCCGAACTTCATCCATATTCAACAGAACCATTATGAAGCATAGTTTTTTAATTCCTAGAGTTACTTTGTTGCTAATTTATTTAATGACATATATCCTTGCCATTTCTCAAGAAAATAAATCAAATAATTATAGTGTTCTTGTTTCTCTATTCAAGGAATGGCGTGCTTTTGAAAAACCTCCACTGAGAAATGGGGCACCTGATTATACTGTTGAGACTTTTAATAAAAGGTTACCAGTATTTAAAAAATTGCAGCAAAAATTGTATGCTATTGATACATCGGCATGGAGAATTGAAAACAGGGTTGATTGGATGATAGTATGGGCTGAAATGAATGGGTATGATTTTAATCACAGAGTTTTAAAACCTTGGACAAGGGATCCTGCATTTTATAAAACCATCTGGACTGAACGCAGTGATGTTCCTGCACATGAAGGGCCTACCAATCATGCTGTCATTGACATTTGGAAATACAGTTTTCCACTTTCTCTTTCTGATAAAAATATATTAATTGAACAGCTAAGCGTAATTGAACCGCTTAATGAACAAGCAAAGTTGAACCTAACGGGCAATGCAAAGGAACTTTGGGTTGCTGGAATAAGAGATAT
>CAIZMD010000628.1 GCA_903933995.1 uncultured Bacteroidota bacterium | reverse complement strand
TTAGCTGATTCAGGATTGGAACAACGTTACCAAGAAGAATTGTCTCAAGGAGCATCGGTAGTCTTATTTGATGCATTGTATCAGAATCAACTTACAAAAATTGGCAGCTTGTTAGAACAATTAGCTAGTGCAAAAGGAACCTTATTTAGTGTGGGTTCCTCTGCAATTGAATCTGCTTTGGGAGCAGCCATGGCAGTACAAGGAAAATGGACGCCTAAAACAGAATGGCCCAAACCAATTGCCGTAGAAGACTTATTGGTGCTTTCTGGATCCTGTTCTCCAGTTACCGATGCACAGATTAAATGGGCTGCTGACAATGGTTTTGAAGTCTTGGTTTTTAACGCAGAAGAAGCGGTGGAATATGGTATGCAAGCCAAATCTATTCAAGCTATTTTGGAAAAAGCATCACAAGCTTTGACTAGTAAGCAATCAGTAGTAATTCATTCCAATGGTTCGGCTAGTCAAGACACCATCAATATCCCTTCTGATATTATTGGAAGCCTATTGGGGCAGATTGGTTTGCGATTGCAAGAAAAAAATGGTTTGAAAAGAATGGTTTTAGCCGGGGGCGATAGTTCCAGTCATGCTGCACGTACCATGGGTATTCAAGCCGTAGAAATGCTAGCACCAATTATTGCTGGTGCACCACTCTGTACCGCTTTTTCCAGCAATCCATGTATGGATGGAATTGAAATAAATTTTAAAGGAGGTCAAGTAGGAGCTGCCAATTATTTTGGTTTGCTGCGCAACGGATCTTTATTCAACTAATACAAAAACTAGAAAGGATGTCACAAAAAACATTGGGATTGATTCATACCTCGGCCACATTGGTTCCGGTTTTCCAAGCATTATGCAATCAATATTTACCAAACGTAAAAGTCTTCAATATTGTTGATGATAGTCTTATTAAAAACGTGATTAGTTGTGGTGCTTTGACTCCTGATACAGCCAGAAGGGTGGTAGATTATACTGGTTCTGCAGCTGCAGCTGGCGCCGATTTTATCTTGGTCACTTGTTCTTCCATTGGTGCGGCGGTAGAAATGGGTGCAGCATTGTCAACAGTTCCTGTTTTGCGTGTAGACCAACCCATGGCAGACCTAGCCGTAAAAACAGGTTCAAGGATTGGTGTAGTAGCCACTTTGCCAACTACCTTAGAACCTACTTCAGATTTGGTCAGAAGAAGGGCAGCATTGGCGGGTAAAGACATTCAATTGGTATCCAAATTATGTGAAGGCGCTTTTGAAGCACTCATGAGTGGAGACGCAGCCACCCATGATACCATGGTAGCAAAAGCATTGATAGAATTATCTGGTCAAGTAGATGTGATTTTGTTGGCCCAAGCATCCATGGCAAGGGTAGTAGATCAACTCTCAGACGCTGATAAAAAAGTGCCCATCTTGGCTAGTCCTGGTATTGCCATTCAACACTTAGCTACTATCTTATCTTAATTGCTTGCCATGTCTTTGATCAAATCTATTCAATACTTAACCGTCCTAGCCTTAATGGGAATCCTTGTTGGCATTGGTTTGCAAATGCCCAATATTTGGCAACCAGCTTCCTTAATAGGTGCCATTGGACTTGCCTTATCACTTAAAGGAATTCCAAGTCTTTCTGGGTATCAGTATACGGCTTGGATTCTGGTGGCTGTTGTGGCAGGCATGATTTACCCTACAGCATTTACCAAATGGGGTTCCTTTGATCTAAGAAACAAATGGATGATTCTAGTAGTCATTCAATTAGTGATGTTTGGAATGGGCATTCAAATGAGTTTGAAAGATTTCACAGGCTTGGCTACCACTGGTAAAGGTGTGGCTATTGGATTATTCTGTCATTTTTCTGTGATGCCTCTAATGGGATTTGCCCTCACTAAGTTATTTCATTTTGATCCAGAAATTGCAGCAGGGATTATCTTAATTGGGTCTTGTTCCAGTGGCTTGGCGTCTAATGTGATGGTCTATTTGGCCAAAGCCAATTTGGTATTATCTGTGGTGGTTACAGCCATGGCT
>CAIZMD010000627.1 GCA_903933995.1 uncultured Bacteroidota bacterium | reverse complement strand
GATCTCTAATTTATCTGCTGCATCTTTAGACTTAGTACTAAAAGTCTTGATCAGTTTAGACTGTTTGTCATATATGCTGATAGATACCCTAGAAGAATCATTGGTATTTCTCAAATGGTAATTAAACACTGCACCACTCAAAGGATTTTCTCCAATATTTTGCATGGCACCACCGCCAGCACTTCTTCTTCTTCTACCACCACCTTCAGAACGGTAAGCCTCATTCACGGTAAATACGTGCAGGTTTTTAGCAATGCCCGCATTGTCTTTTTCTTGCAAAACGGTTAGGTCATCCAATACCCAGAAAGCCCTACCCTGTGTAGCAACAATCAAATCGTTTTCCTTGATGGTCAAATCTGTAATCGGAACAATAGGTAGATTTAACTGGAAGGGTTTCCAATTGCTACCATAGTCATAACTGATATATAAACCATATTCAGTTCCAGCATACAATAATCCTGGACGTTTATGGTCTGCACGCAAGGCGCGTGTAAAATGCATTTTGTCAATACCATTGGTAATAGTAGTCCAGGTTTTACCATAGTCTTCAGACTTAAATAAATATGGCGTAAAATCATCTGATTTGTATTTGGTACCCACTACATACACCGTTCCTTTTTTGAATGGATCTGTTTCAATACAGTTCCACATCATCCATTTACCAGCAGCAGGAGGAGTTACATTTTCCCAATTCTTGCCACCGTTTTTACTCATACTCAAAACGCCATCATCACTACCAATCCAGAGCAGGTCTTTTTCTAATGGAGATTCAGTACCCGTGAAAATGGTGCAATAATATTCAACAGAAGTATTGTCCTTGGTAATGGGTCCACCACTGGAAGCTTGCTTGCTCTTGTCATTGGTAGTCAAATCTGGACTAATGGTTTCCCAGCTTTGTCCTTCATTTTCTGTTACAAACAAATGGTTACCACCAGCATACAAACGCTTGGGGTTGTGCGGAGAAAAGAAGAAAGGAAAATTCCATTGGAATCTATATTTCAAGACATCGGCGCCAGCCCCCATGGGATTATCAGGCCATACATTAATAGCACGATTCTCTCCAGTTTTGTGGTCCAGTCTTGACAAATAACCACCATAATTACCACCATATACAATGTCAGGATTAGATGGATCAGCCATTACATAACCACTTTCAGAACCAGCTGTTCCTTCCCAGTCTCTTTCTGTGATCCCTGGTCCATTGGTGCGGCTCTTCATTCTAAATGTGCCGTTGTCTTGTTGTGCACCCAAGATATTATAAGGGTAAGCATTATCTGTGCTAACGCGATAGATCTGAGCAGTAGGCTGATTCATCAAACTGCTCCAATTAGCAGCAGCATCATAACTTACTTGTGCACCACCATCATCGGCAACAATCATTCTATTGCCGTCTTCTGGATCAATCCACAAATCGTGGTGGTCTCCGTGCGGGGTATTCACGCTGGTAAATGTTCTACCACCATCGCGGCTACGCATAAACTCAACATTGGGGCAGTATACCAGGTTTTCATTTTTAGGATCTACATATACTTTGGTATAGTACCATGCACGTTGACGAATATTGTTGTCACTGCAAGTTAGGCTCCAGGTTTGGCCGCCATCATTACTCACAAACAAACCTCCATTGGCATTTTCTACAATGGCAAAAATCTTGTCGGTATTAGATGGTGCAACCGCTACACCTACAATACCCCAAACACCTTTTGGAAATCCTTTATTGGTAGAAATATTTTTCCAGGTTTCTCCACCATCTACTGATTTATAAATACCACTTCCTTCTCCACCGCTTTCCATGCTATAGGGTGTGCGAATCACATGCCACATACCGGCATAAAATACATTGGGATTACCGGGTTCCATCACTAGGTCTGAACAACCCGTTTGGTTATTGGCATAGAGCATTTTTTTCCAAGTCTTACCACCATCGGTAGTTTTATAAACACCGCGCTCTTCATTGGGTCCAAATAGATGGCCCATCACGCCTACCCAAACTGTGTTAGGGTCTCTAGGGTGAATGATAATGCGGGTAATATGTCTACCATCTTTCAAACCCAGGTTACGCCAGGTTCTACCAGCATCATCTGAACGCCAAATGCCACCCAAACCTTCCGCAACATTACCTCGCATGGTGTTTTCACCTTCACTAACATAAAGGATATTTTCATCGCTCTGCGCAACGGCAACAGAACCAATGGTACCACCAAAATATTTGTCAGAAATATTTTTCCAGTTACTACCGCCATCTGTTGTTTTCCAAACACCACCACCGGTACTACCAAAATAAAAATTCATTTTGTTTTTGTAACTACCAGCAACAGCTGCACTGCGTCCTCCTCTAAAAGGACCCATCTGCCTAAATTTCACTTTGGAAAAAAGGGCCGAATCGCCGTTGGTTTCCACTGCGGGACTAGTACTAGTCTTGACTTGTTTTTTTTGTGCTAACAGACCCGTCAATAACAGACAGGCACATGCGGATAGCAGGATGCTTTTTCTCATACTTGTAGAATTGGAGCATCAAGTTACAAAGCAATCCTCCCTCTTCAAAAAATAAATGAGCAAGAATTAAAAGACCAGCTTCAAATTCAGGTCTTTTCCGGCCAGCACCAATGGAATCCGGAGTTCCTGCTTTTTACCCAGATTCCAAATAGCCTGATCTCCTGTAGAAATACCCAAAGTATTGCTGGCGTCTAATAAACTAATGGATTGACCATTAATCTGTATAGCAGTTGGTATTTTCTTGACATTCGGAATGACCAATTGAAAAGCCAATTGACTGGGTTTACCCGGATATTGACCTCCATTGGTATGAATGCTGATCTCCCCATTTTGTTGGTTCATTCCCTTGCAATTAAAATTGATCAATTCAAACTGCTTTACAGCGATGGCATTTTTGGAAACACCATCATCCAAATAAAGTTGGTACTGAGAAGGCTGTTCAGAAGGGTAATATTGAATTTCAAAAACAGTTTTTTTGGTTTCTGTTGTATTGGCTTGTAAGCCCTTGTTCATAGGAATAAAACTCCCAGCTTTTACAAAGACGGGAAAGGCAAAATTGCTGAGGTCTTGGCTTAAGGTGGTATTGCCCTCAAAACGTTGATTGCTGGCAAGTGCATACCAATTGCCCTTGGGTAAATAAACATCCCGTTTGGTCATGCCTTTTTCTAAAACCGGCGCTACTAAGAAAGCGTCTCCCCAAAGAAATTCATCTCCAATATTTACAGCAGTTGCGTCATCAGGATAAGCATAATACAAGGGCTTGATCAAGGGCTCTCCAAATGCTGCTTGTCTGTAGGCAAGGGTATAATTATAGGGTAGCATTTGATAGCGTTGCGCCACCACTGATTTTACTTGATCCAATACAGAAGCATCTGCCAATGCGGGTTCGCTGGGATAACTAAAGGCATTGGGATCCACTTCATACAAAGCCGTTCCATGTGGTCTGAATATGGGCGTGTACAAAGCAAATTGCAACCAGCGCAAATAAAGTTCGGGATCACCCTCGCCCATGGCAAATCCGCCCGCGTCACTGTGTATATAAGGAATCCCACTCATGCTGGTTCCTAAGATATTGGGTAGCTGTGCGCGGAGTCCACTCCAGTTGCGGTGTACGTCTCCAGTCCATGGAAAAATACTATAGCGTTGACTACCAGAAAAACCGGATCTGTTTAAGTGAAACAAACGGGTATTTGGAAAAGCAGTAGCATATTTTTCAAACAGCATTTTGTTCCAATAATGACCATACAAATTATGAACTTCATCTGCCTTCATCATGCGGTTCACACCAAGGTCTTTTAAATTGTGCAAGAGATCAGCAGGATGTTTTTCTGGCTCACCTAGATCTGTCCACCAACCATCTACCCCATTGGCAATCTGTTGTTGGTAATGGTATTTCCATAACCAGTCTCCGGCGTCTTTTCTAAAAATATCTATGAGTCCACCTTTGCCAAAATAAAAATCTTTTAGTTCATAAGCCTTGCCCAGACTGTCTTTGGCCAGATAGGGTTGTGCAAAGGGATAAGACTTGGTGCCCTTAAGTATAAAGGGTTCACTGATTAAAATAGGATGCGTATTGGTCTTCTTTAAATCCTGTAATAATTGTTTGGGATTGGGCCATTTGCTTTTGTTCACCCAATCAAGATTGCCCATGGTTCCCTTAATACTATCACCAAACCAAAACAGGTCAAAGATCACTGCGTCAAAAGGAATTTTTTCTTGGCGCATTTTGGCTGCAATGCTTCTTACTTGTGTATCACTGG
>CAIZMD010000626.1 GCA_903933995.1 uncultured Bacteroidota bacterium | reverse complement strand
TCTATACATCTGTGAGAGTCTTACCCAATCAGTTACTTTTTCAAATGGAGCATTATTTGACAAACTCAAAATAATATCTCTACCAGATTGTTTTAAGGCAGTTGACATTCTTTCTGTAGAAGCTACATCAATACGCCAATCATATTTGAGAAAATCAAAACCCCAAGCTGCCATTTGTCTGGCGTCATTTTTCTCATATTGGTATTTACCCATTTTATGAAAACTCTGGTTATTCTTCATGATCATTTCTCTAGTTTCTCCACCCAATGGTAAATCTGTAGAAGCCCCTGGATAGCCTCCATAACTAGAAATATAAGGCGTAGAATAAATGCCTGCTTTTAGACCCATGCCATGAATCTGGTCAACCATTTGTTTGATCTGGGGAAATTTGGCATTGGGTTGCAAAGCTGTATCCGGACCGGATCTGATTCCTTGCCAACTATCATCAATATTTACATAAGACCAACCATGGTCTCTCAAACCCTTGTCCACCATGGCATTGGCCGATGCCAATACTTTCTCTCTATCCAAATGTTGTTCCCATGCATTCCAACCATTCCATCCCATGGGTGGTGTTAGTGCAATGGTATCACCAATTTTAATCAGCAATTTTTGTGATGCATTGCCAAATTTATTTTTTGCATGAAGTACCACCGCATAATCACCTCTATCTTTTACGGAGCCACTGATAATACCTGTTTCCTTAGATACAGTCAATCCTTTTGGAAGCTTTTCTACGCTGTACTGAATAGGCCGCTCCCCGGTTGTGGCAATGGTAAATAAAAATGGATTGCCCGGTGTAGCACCAAACAATTTAGCCGCATGAATTTTAGGCTGCTTGGGACTGGGTGGCGTTAAGATATATTTCTTATCATCATTAGGTATATAACCAGGCGCATTTCCATCTATCATCTCTATTTGCGCATTGGCCCAGTTTCCATAAGTTCTTTTATTACCAACGCCACCTACATGATCTGTAATTAATAATCCTAATCTTTTTACGCCTGTTAAATCAAGATCAATTTGTACCGGTGCGTCACCAATGCGCATTTCCTTAGATTCAAACAAGGTCTTACCGTCAGCCACCACAAAAAAGGAAAGTGGGATCTCTTTGTTGCCCATATTATCTGCTCCTACCAGTGCTTGAAATCTTTTGGCTCTCCCATCTAATAAAAAAGGAATCACACAAGGTGATTGTGCTCCTAATCCCCTACTGAAACGCAGATTACCCATTCGCATGCTGTCTTTGCCATAATTGGTTTTTACCTGAACGGGGCGCATTCCTTCTGAATAAGTAGAAATGGGCAATTCATCCAACCAAATGGTTTTAGCAGTTTGTGCCATTGAATTGCTCAGGATAAAGAGCAAGCAAAATGTGACTATTGATTTCAAGTTCATGGCTTTATTTTGTGGGGGTTAATTTCAACATCACCACACCATGGTGTCTGATGCTATTTTGAATAGTGGTTTGAAAACTGCCCAGGTTTTTCTGTTTCCATACATCTCTGACCAACCATTTTCCTTTAAGTCCTAGTTTGCTCAAATCCAATTCATATTGCTTTGGTTGTTCATCACCCCATCTAAAATAAGACTGTGGCGTTTTTCTAAACCCATTGATATTAAACATTCCAAGAGCATACGCACCATTCTCTAATGGTTTCAACCAAACCTGAACATCATTTTCTTCCAAGACCAATCTGGCAGATTTACCCAAGGGGTCTTGGTCAATTTCAATGACTTCATCATTGGTTAATAGATTCAAAGTAAACGCGTCTAATTGCTCAATAGGACAACCAATTAAAAGTGGTGCCGCCAACAAACTAAAAAGGCTCACATGACTATACTGTTCATCTGCTGTTAATCTGGTAGGATGCAGTTTGGCGCCAGTGGTTACATTTCCTAAGATCATCATGTCTGGATCATTCCAATGCCCAGGACCTCCATAAGGACCCCATTTGTCCAAAGTAAATGCCGACACATATAAACTCTGCCAACTATCCCTAATATCTGGACCTGTGCGCCATGCTTCTGCTAACCTTACCCAATCAGTTACATTGGCAAATGGAGCAGAATTAGACAAACTATAAATGATATCCCTTCCTGCATTGCGAATGGCTACTGACATAGCTTCTGCAGCTTTTACATCAATACGCCAATCGTATTTTAAATAGTCAACACCCCATTCAGCCATCTGACGCGCGTCTTCCTTTTCAAACCTGTATTTGCCTGTGTACCTATATGCGCGTTTGTTAGCCCTAACAGAATCAGGATATATGCCATTTTCAAAATTGGAAGATCCACCAGGATAACCTGCATAACTTGAAATCCAAGGCGTTGAATACACACCCAATTTTAAACCCATGCCATGAATCTCATCAATCATTATCTTAAAATCAGGAAACTTTTCATTGGCTTGTAATGCATTGTATTTTCCGCCTCTTTGACCCTGCCATGCATCATCAATATTAATATAGGTCCAACCATGACTGCTCAAACCCATAGACACCATGGCTTTGGCCGATGCCACAACTTTTTCTTTATCAATTTCTCTTGCCCAAGAATTCCAACCATTCCAACCAATAGGAGGAGTCAATGAAATGGTGTCTCCAATTTTTATGAGTAATGGCTTCTCTGTTTTACCATACTTGTTAGAGGCTTTCATGGTAACTACATAACTGGCTTTGGAATTAAGTACACCAGTAATAATTCCAGTTTTTGAATCAATGCTCAATCCTTTGGGTAAATTACTCACGCTGTATTGAATAGGCGCTTCACCAGTTGCAACTACGGTGAACAAAAATGGATTGCCCGGTCTTGCACCAAATACTTTGGGCGAATTGATTCTAGGGGCTTTGGCCACAGGAGGTGTTAGAATATATTTCTCATCACTATTGGGAATATTTTTGGGGAGGCTATTTCCTAACATGACAAATTGTGCATTGGCCCAATTGGTATGTGAGCGCTGCATCTCTTCCTTTGGTAAAACCAATAGACCAAGTCTTTGAATCCCATCTAATGAAACTGAAACTTGCTTGGGGGCATCTCCTAGTTTCATGGTTCCAGATTGGAACAGAATTTTCTTATCCCCTATTACAAAAAACTCCACAGCCAATTCTTTGGCCGATTTATCATCCACCCCAATTGTTGCCGTAAACTGTTTGGCCTTACCCTCCATTAGAAAATAGAGAATGCTGGTAGACTGAACTCCCACACCATGTTGAAAGCGTTTTCCCAATAATTGAATACTGTCTCCACTGGTACTCATTTTGGCTTGCGCCGATGGTATGGCTTCATTGAATCCCGGCAGGTTTAATTCATCTAACCAGACCTTAGATTCTTGTGCTTTCAATGTATTGGCCAAGATGAATAGCACTGCTAATAATAGAAATCTGTTGCGCATTATGATAAGTTTGTTTCTTTGAATCAATGAGTATTGGGTTGAATTAATTGCACTTGTTTTTTGCCATCTGCTATGATAGCACTTGCTTGTCCTTTTTTATTTTCGAAAAACAAATCTGCTTCTTTGGAAAGAGATAAAACTGGTTGGCCATTTTTGCTGATACTACCAAATGAAGTTGCAGCCAATTTGATCAAATTTCCTTTACTATCAATGGCAATAGCAGCTAGTCCTTTGTAAGTGCCCTGATAATGATTTTCAGCATAATCAAATTCAAAAACTGCTGGCTGATTGGTTTCCAAAGATTGTTTATTAGTAAAGGTGAAAACACCCTGGCCATTAGCCACTCCATCTACTAATTGGTTTGGTGCTATACCCAATTTGGCAACATTGGTCAAACTATATCCATTGGCAATGGCTTTAGATGCAATCCCTTTCCAAAGCGCACTAATGTCTTCGCCCATAAATCCTCTGTCAGCCACACCTTCAATCAAGAGTTTGCCACCTAATTGAACATATTTTTGAAAGAATTGAGTAGTACTGGTTTTGGCGTATTGAGGATTTAGAAAAATAACCGCATCAAATTCATAACCATTTAGCATGGGCTTACCCTTGGCATTGAGTGCAAGTCTACCGTCTTCAATCAGATCTGTTGGAACAGCCGCATGATAGTATCCTTTGTTCCAAAGCTCTAATGACTTTTTCTCCATACCCAATTTGTCATTGATATCATACATACCCCTGTCTTTCAAATTGGGATACCAGTTATAAATGGCTTCCATTCCATAGACCACCAAAAGTTTAATAGCCGGAAAGGGCGGATTAAACCGATTCAATAACCTAGCTGCATTTTCTACTGGATTGATTTTGGCCAAAGCATAAGGTGCATCAATAGAGACGCCCCAACCTTGCATGTCATTGGCAGCATGGTAATGGGTTCTGATTCCAAAGCGTAGATCATACAAAGCCTTGGTCCAAATTCTATCAATCTTAGGACCATAGTACATATTGTACATGACGTTCTTTTTGTAACTCATTCCCACGCCAATTTGCATAGGCGTTGGGGTTTCTTCATCTGTATGCCCATAATCCCTTTTGATACTCCACCAACTCACACCCGTTTGCCATACTTCGTCTTTGTCTAGGTTGTTGTGAAAGGTATTGTGTAGACCTATAAAATTATTTGGCCCATACATTTTCTTACCCAAATCATAGACTGCAGCTTCTAAAGGAAGTGTAGCAGACCTAAGCAATTGCATATACTGGTTTATAGCACTAATCCTGATTTCAGGTTTACCCTCGGGTGCATATCGCATATCTAACAACACTTGATCCATTGATTTGCCCGTGGTTGATATCATTTTTTTGGCCATGCCAATAGAATAAACCCTTTCTCTAAAAACTTCTCCTGTAGAATCCATTACTTTCTGTCTAGCAATTTTGAGGTTTTTATACTCGTCTAATCCAATCCCGTCAAAGGGAATATCTCTATATGCTTTAAAAGCATTGAGCAATATCTTCATTGCCTGATCAGAAAAATTACTACAAGAATTATAATAGTGTTGAGTCAGAATATATACTTGGTATCCTTTAAGAGATGCACCAGCATTGATAGTTACAGAAACGGTTTCTTTGGCATTGTTGGCAGTAGCTTTTGCAGTAAGATCAACCAAACTACCCGGCTGGTAAAACCCTTCCGCTGTTTTCTTAAATGCATACACTTTAAATAACTCACTCTTGATTAAGACATTCATTTCTCTTGCACCAAAAGCATTTACCTGATAATTAGCCGCTCCCTTTTCATCCAGTGTTCTTTCCCCTTCTTGAATTAACCGATCCGTATTTTCTATGCTTGTAAAAAAATCCCTTTTCCAGATTTGCAAACCCAATTTCAAACCCTTTTGATGGGCATAAGCCACCATATCTTTGAAAATGGGATGCATGTTGGTAGAATCATAAAAACTATAACCCTCTCTTTCTGTTAAGAACACCAAAGTGTATTTACTATACTTGGCAAAACTGTCAATTTTAGCTTTATAAACCGATGGCTGGTGTTGCTCAGATGTGATAAACCAATAAGCTACTTGAGGATGATTCACATTCTCAAATGCGTCCACGTAAGAAATATTTACTTTCTGCGCTTGCAAACAATAGACCAGCAAGGTTAAACAACTAATCAGGATACTCTTTTTCATATTTTTATTTTACAAGCGCTGCTTTTGCTGCAACCATTTCTATTACTGCTTTATCACTCCATTCTTGTGTATGACCTGCCATGGCAGTAAATCGGATAATGGCATCTGATTTTGGATTGGATGTTTTGTCTAAAAATTTCTGTAGGTACCTAGTAGCCACATTGGAATACAAACCATCCATATCCCCCATCCAGATCCAAATCTTGCCTTGCAACTTGGGACCAAGACTAGCCCAATTTTTTTCCAAGATTTTCTTCAAATCATAGGCTTCCCATTGTTTGGCAATGTTGTGATCAATGACACCTGTATAAGGATCAAACATAAGACTAGGTAAACCATCGGCTCCCTTGGGTCCAAACACCGCATTGTAAGCACCAAACTGACCACCAGATACCCGATAGTCATTGGTTCTACTATTCACATTTTCACCATGAATCCAATCCTTCATTGATAAGGTAGGTTCTCCATTGGTGGTTCTTCTACCTGGTTGTAAATAGCCCCAGCGATTATAAAAAATGGTACTATCATGATAGATATCTATTAGACCATAGTGTTCAAATTCTACGGGATCAGGGCTATATGACCAGCAGCCATCAAAAAAATCAGGATACAATACTTGCAAACCAAATGAGACCCAACCTCCTGTTGACTTCCCAGCCAAATAACGCTTTTTGGAATTGGGTGAATAATGCACCATTTGTTCAATGGCTGGAATCAACTCTTCCGTTAATGCTTTACCACAGGGTCCATTATTATCTGAATCAACTTGATAAGTATCGCCGTAAGGCCCTTGAGAATCTAGAAACACATAAATGACTTGAGGTGCTTCTTTGCTAAACCACCAAGTAGCAAAATCTTTATTTGAAAGCATGCCATTGACTTGATCATATCTTCCATTTAAGCCCGGAGCCCTGTAACAGATTGGATAACTTTTATTGGGATTTTCAAAATAACTCGATGGCAACAAAATGGACGCTTTTAAAAAACGTTCATGCTTGGAAAAGTTTGAAAGCATTTGACTCTTGATACTAATAGACTTGACATAGGGATGATTCACTATGTTCAATGCAGGAATCATGGTTTGCAATTGCAAACTGAATTTGGGTTTTTCTGTAACCAAAAAGCTATCCAATTGACTATACAAATTACCAGCTACATTTTCATTGCCATCGTCTTCATTTTGTTTATAGACAACCTGACAATACCATTTGATAGGTTCATTCAATTTGAATTTATCAAACCCATTTACCATAACCTGTTGATCCTTGGTATTGATTAAAAATGGTTTTTGACAATTCCAATCTTTTGGAGTTACACCAATGGTTAATTCAGATTTAGACCTTGGTTCTTTTTCAGCTTGAATAGTTAGGTGTAACAACAATCTTCCACCTGTTTTGAAATTGGACTGCATTTGTGTTGACACAGTAACAGGAATTTTAAAATCAAGCTTATTTTGAGCAAAGACCTGCCATTGAATCATTCCTATTATACATCCAACTAAAATCAAATACTTTCTCATGTTCCTTTTAATTAAGCTGAATGCTTTGTTTTAAACGTATATCCTGTGACGAAGCACCTACCATGATCTGATAGGTTCCTTTAGGCGTTAAAAACTGATTTGTTTTTTCATCCCAATAACGCAATTGCGATTTGTCAATTTTAATGACCACTGTTTGACTCTGTCCTTTATCAATCTTGATACGTTGAAATCCCTTTAGCTGTTGAATAGGCATAGGGATCATGGCCTCTGGCATTTTAACATAGACCTGAGCTACTTCATCCCCATCCATTTTGCCCGTATTCTTGATTTGAAAACTTAGTTCCAATGCATCCTTTTGATCCTGTATGTTTAATGCGCTGTATTGAAAGTTGGTATAACTTAGTCCGTGACCAAATGGATACAAGACCTTACCCTTAAAATATTGATAGGTTCTACCCTTTGAAACATCATAGTCATTAAAGGGCAATAAATCATCCATTGACTTGTAAAATGTCAATGGCAGTCTACCCGCGGGATTATATTCTCCAACTAAAATATCGGCTACTGCTGTCCCTCCCTGTTCGCCAGGGTACCAAGCATCCAATACCGCAGGAATATTTTGATCTACCCAATCAATAGCCAAAGAACTTCCAGCCACAAATACCACTACGGTCTTGGGATTGGCCTTTTTAATTTCTTTGATAAATATTTCCTGATCCTTTGACAGACCAATTTGACTTCTATCCTGACCTTCTCTTTCAAAGTTTTTATTCATACCCAAAACAGCCACGGTGATATCTGATTTTTTTGCTGCAGCTACTGCTTCATCAAAGAGTGAAGTAACATTGAAATCAATATCAGGGGTCTTCCAATATAATTTGGCTACCGCGTCTCTTCGTACAAAATATTCCGCCTTAAAATCATAGACTTTTCCTGCTTCCAAAACAATATCAGCAAAACTGGTCACGGTAGCTTTTCGTTTCCAAGAATCAATCACTACTTGACCATTGATAGTTAATCTGCATCCATCATGGGCCAAGAATCCAAGGCTGTATTTGCCAGAAATACTGGGTTTGATTTTACCAACCCATTGAATGGATATGGGACCAGTTGGTACAAAAGCATCAGGTGCTTGGTTGGCCGGCTCAAAATTCACTTGCGGGTCAATCCGTTTTTTTGACTGCCCCTCTAAAGTCATATTGGAAAAATATTCCGCTTGTAATCCCTCTGGAAAAAATTCCTTTCCAATTAAAGCATATCCTTCCAATCCATTGATTGGCTGCCAAGCTGCGTAGTTGATCTTAACCTGACTACCCACTTTATTTTGAATACCCTTTAAAATACTAATAGGTTCAACAACAGGTACCCCACTATAATCACCAAACTCCGTATTTCCAGCGTTGATGCCAACTACCGCTATTGATTTTAGTTTGGCAAGATTAAGAGGAAGAAAAGCTTGTTCATTTTTCAACAATACAATCCCTTGTCTTGCCGCTTCTAAAGCCAATGCTTGGTGTTTGGCAGAGCCAACCACCTGTGGTGAAATTTTATTATAGGGATTGTTAGCAGGATTATCAAAAAGACCCAAATGCATTCTTGCTCTAAGTACTCGATAAGCTGCGGTATCAATATCAGCTTTTGAAACCATCCCTTGTTGATAGGCGTTGAGTAAGGGTTGTTTATAAATATTGTCCCCGCATTCTAAATCTAATCCTGACTTCAAAGAAACCATGGCAGCTAGTTCTTTGGTTTTAACATACTGATGGGCCGTTATCAAATTAGACGGGCCTCCACAATCAGATACCACATATCCCTTGAATCCCCAATCTTCTCTTAGCACTTTGGTCAATAGCCAAGGATTGGCACCACAAGGCACCCCATTAATGGCATTATAAGCAGCCATAATGGAAGCGGCTTTCCCTTCTTTAATAGCCATTTCATATGCGGGCAAATAATATTCTCTTAGCATACGCATAGAAATCACCGCATTGCAGGAGAATCTATTGGTTTCTTCATTATTGGCTGCAAAATGTTTTGGAGTAGCTACCACTTTTAAATACTTGGGATCATTGCCTTGCAAACCTTTTACAAACTGTGTGGCTAATGCTCCCGCTAAATAGGGATCCTCACCATAGGTTTCAGGCGTTCGTCCCCATCTAGGGTCTCTGGCCATATTGATGGTGGGTGACCAAAAAGTCAAGAGATCATTGAATTGTAATGTCTGCTTTTTACCTTGCTCCAATTCATTCCATCTAGCCCTTGCTTCATCAGAAATAACCGATGCTACTTGATAATGCAAATCCTTGTTCCACATACTGGCCAAAGCAATAGCTTGCGGGAAAACAGTGAATTTTCCTGGTCTAACAATGCCGTGTAAGGCTTCATTACCATGATAGTATTTATCTATCTGTAGTCTTGGAATACCTGGAGAACTAGCAATTAACAAACTTGCTTTTTCTTCTATTGTTAACTGACCCAATAAATCTATAATCCGCTCATGCTGTGATAATGATTCATTCAAATATTTGGGAACCTGTT
>CAIZMD010000625.1 GCA_903933995.1 uncultured Bacteroidota bacterium | reverse complement strand
TGAAGTCTGATTGGTAAATACTGTCATTGATGTATCTATTTGACGTAAATCTTAATGCAGTTTCAAAAGAGCCAGTCCATTTTCTATAGGGACTTACCAAGGGTAGGTCAGCTTTAAAGTATAAAACATTTTCTTCTCTACGGCCACTATTAAATGCTGGAATCATATTGCTAAATCCCCAACTAAGATCAATAAAACTACCCATGAGGTTGCGTTTTAAATACAAAGCAGAAAAGCCATAATGCGGATTTCTATCTAAGTCAATCAAATTAGCAATAGCAATTCTATCTCCAGTTCCAACTAAATTATCGTCATTGATTTCAAAATTCAGCAATTTGGCTGATCCTAGATCGGCACTGCCACCAACTGGGAATACGTCTTTACAAACCACAATCACGTCTACCTGATCTTTGAATAAATCATTTTGTCTAACCAATATTCTGGCATCTTGCAGGTAGCTAATATCACGTAAAAAGCGTTCATTATCGGCCACCAACGCAGGATAGAGTGTATCCGTTTCTTTAAAGAATAAATTTCTTTTGATGATTTTGTCTGATGTATTAGGGTGTAAGCGATTGCCTATATCATTGAAAAAGTTTTTGACGCGTTTTGAAGTGTCATTAACTGTTCCGTTAAATCCAGGCTTTTGAATAAAAATGCTATGAATGGTTTTGCCTTTGAAAATGGCATAACTCTCTTCATTTTTTTGTACTCCTGAATCTGCAGTTATGGGAATGTCCCCACTAACGGAAATACTTTTCCCAATTTTTCCGAGAATCCCTTTTTTCTTGGCAAGGAAAAAAGTGTCTGACACAGCTTTTTCCTGACCATAAACCTGAAAAGGATATTGGCAAAGGTTCAATACTATAAATAGTAGGGAATATATGGTATTCCTAAAGCTCATCTAAGCAAATATAAACCTAAGTACTTGGCCAGAATAAAAAGCCTTTAAACGCTTATTTGGAAATAATCCAATGATTCGGCTTAAAAAAGATTCCTTAAATTGTACTACAATCAGAAGGATTATCTCTTAACATAGTAAAAACTTTGATATGCTTGCTTCAAGAAGAAAATTTCTAACCCAATCTGGAATGCTATTAGCTGGTGCAGCTGCCTTGCCACATCAGTTATTGGCCAATTTTGCATCCAATTCTGTTTTAGGTGTGCAGCTCTATTCTGTTAGAGAAGACATGAAAAAAGACCCCTTGGGAACGCTCAAGCAATTGGCTGCAATGGGTTACAAAAATGTTGAGCACGCCAATTATATCAATAGAAAATTCTATGGTTATACAGCAAAAGAGTTTAAAAAAATATTGGATGATATGGGATTAAAAATGCCCAGTGGTCATACGGTCATGGAAAGAACGCATTGGGATCCATCTAAAAAAGATTTTACCGCTTCTTGGAAATACACCGTAGAAGACGCAGCCATTGTTGGTCAGCAATATGTGATTAGTCCTTGGTTGGATGAGGAACTCAGGAAAACCTATGATGGCCTATTGGCTTATATGGACGTGTTTAATAAATCAGGAGAATTGTGCAAGAGGTCTGGGATGAAATTTGGATATCATAACCACAATTTTGAGTTCAGTACCAAATTGAATAACCAAAAAGTCTTTGATATCATGGTTAAGCATACAGACCCATCTTTGGTTGCTCAGCAATTAGATATTGGGAATATGTATGGAGCTGGTGGTAGGGCTCTGGAAATAGTAAAACAATATCCAGGACGTTTTGAATTGATGCACGTGAAGGATGAAATAAAAACAGCTACAAAAGGCGAAATGGAAGATGGTTACGAAAGTACTGTTTTGGGCAAAGGTGTAGTAGGGGTAAAAGAGGTAATTGACCAGGGACGCAAAACTGGAGGCACTATTCATTTTGTAGTGGAACAAGAATCTTATCAGCAATTAACACCGCTTCAATCCATGAAAGCTGATTTTGAGATTATGCGCAAATGGGGGTATTAACTTATAGTGTTTTTTCCATTACAATAAATTCCAAAGCCTGTTTTTGAATCCCAAATTTTGGGTCATTGGGGAAAGGCCTTTTTTCGCCTGTAAGGCGATAGCCCCTGCGTTCGTAATAGGCAATTAATTCAGACCTAACGCTAATCACTGTCATTTCAATAACTTTGATACCAAGTGATTGGGTAAAAGTCTCAGATGCTTCTATTAATAATTTGCCAATGCCTCCTCCTTGAATATTGGGTTCTACGGTGAGCATGCCAAGATAGATTTTATTTGATTTTTCTAGAAGTGAAACACAGCCAACGATGGCTCCAGTTTGGTCTATGGCTTTTAAAAAATGTTGGCCAGGGGTATTCATTTGTTCCAATAAAGTTTCAGCGGTTACTCTAACCCCATCTAAAAGATCCGCTTCTGTAGTCCAGCCTTTTTTTGAACTATCCCCTCTATAGGCACTATTAACCAGCAAAACTAATTCTGGAATATCTGTTACAGTAGCATTAGCAATGTTGAGCGATTCATTCATGTTGGTAAAGATAAGTACTTGCAAGATTTTTGATAAAGCAACTGCCCCCAAATATAAAATCAGTACAAAGTATTACATTGCAATAGATGCATTTTGAACCTGGTATTCCATATCAAATTAGTCCTGCGCCTTGGCAATTGAAAGGGGAGGGGTATTTAATGCTATATCGCTTTAGCAATGAGTTCTTAAAGAAAGAAGGTTATATAACAGAAGGGCTTAAATCTAGTCTATGTTTGAATGTTGGATTGGTGATGTTGGTCAATTATCAGTCATCGCCCGTAGGGCCATATGGAGAGTTATTGTTTATACCGGGTATGTTTCATTATAAGGGAAAATACTACTGGCATATTTCTAAGATCTATGTGAGCTCTTTAGACTCGGTGATGAATGGGAGAACCAATTGGGGGATTCCAAAAGAGTTGGCAGAATTTGAATTTGAAAAATTGAATCAAGGAATTACATCTGCAAAGGTAAAACTCAATGGAGAATTGGTTTTTAATGGCCAATTTAAGGACAAAGCATTGGGCTTCCCATTAAGTACAGCCCTTTTTCCTTTTCAATTTATTCAGCCCCTGAATGGCAAAGAATATATCACCCATCCAAGGGGGAGTGGGAAGGCTTTTTTTTCCAAACCACTAGAATTGACAACAGGGCAGGGGTTTTTTCCTAGTATTGACACTCAAACAAGATTGGCCTGTTTGCATATCCCCAATTTTTCATTGGCTTTTCCCAACCCCGTTTTTTTATAATGTCATTCAATAATAAAAATATTGTAATCACCGGAGCAGCATCAGGCATTGGCCAAGCACTTGTGATGGAATTAGCTCAATATCAATGCCAAGTATTGGCTATTGATACTAATGAAAATGGGTTAATACATTTAGCAAAGAAATTGGACTCATCCATGATGCAAGTTCAAATCCTAGTTTTAGATTTAGCCAATCCAGATCAAATACAATCAATGGTCCCCTTGGCATTAGAAAAACTAGGCAGCATTGACCTGTTTTTTGCCAATGCAGGTTTTGCTTTATATGGAAGTTTTGGGTCTCAGAATTTTGCATTAAGACAGTCTCAGATCATGGTTAATCTTGTGGCGCCACTTGAGGGGCTTTACCAAATGTTACAATTAGCAAATGGCCGTCAGTTTAGTTACGTGATTACAGCATCGGCCATGGCCAAAACTGGTATGCCCCATTATGCCATGTATGCTGCCACCAAATCAGCACTAGACCGATTTGCTGAGTGTTTTAGATTTGAACAAAACCCGGGCTGTCATTTGATGTTGGTATATCCCATTGCCACAAGAACGGAATTTTTTACTGGACAAGATCAAGCCAATATTCCATGGCCTAGTCAATCACCTATAAAAGTTGCCCAATCAATTTTAAAAGCTGTAAGGCAGAAAAAGACTTCCGTATATCCTTCCTTTTTGTTTAGGTGTATGATTTCTTTGCAGCTTTTCAATCAATGGCTCATGTATCCCTATCAGCTTTGGAATAAGCCTAAACAAGGTTAGAATGAAAATGGATTGTTTCTTTGGAGTACTTGAAATGCTTTGATGGTTCTGGCAATTTTAAATTTATTAAAAGTTACCGCTGCTTTTCCCTTTGTACTCACACCATTAATTCCTGCCAAACCCTGCATGGTCCATTTATAATTTTGGCGGTTGCGATGATGCCAGTTTTCATTTCTAATTGGTCCAACGGGAAAAATATAGATATGTCCCTGTTTTACTAAGTGGTGACTTTGGGCATCTAAAGTTACTTCATTGGCCCAGTGCTCAACACTCATCAGTTTTTCTGAATGGGTAGGATCTAGTACCATGGCTGATAATTCTGTTCCTACCAGAGTAGGTAACATAATTGCTACATGGTAATTCCATTTGTTTTTTAAACTTCCCATATTTCTATTGAGAAAGTATCCGCTAAATACCCATGCCTTAAAATGAGGAATCTGCCAATGGTTTAACAAGATAGCAATGGCTTCTGCTCTGTCTTCACAATTGTGTATGTCATTCCAGTGAAACAATGGATGTTTTCTGAAATAATCATTTATTTGAGCAGCTTGGTCAATGGTTAGGAAGTCTGAACCAATCCAAGTGTCAGAAAGTTGCTGGTCAAAAACCGTCTTCTTGTTTATAATATCCAGTTGAATTGATAGTCAATAGGAGCTTTGATACCACTGCGTTCTGCCACTTTGCGGAATCGGTCTGGTAAAGCCATTAAATAATCCCTTCCTTTTTCAGCGGCACCATTCAAACCAGTGATATTTCCAATATTCCATTCCTCAACCAAGGATTCTAAAATATTGGTATAATCCATACTTGTATAAACTCCTAGTCTTTGTGCGGCATCGCTAAAATGTGACCAGCTTTGGCCAATTTTCTCTCCTTGTTGGCGTAGAAAATGTGCTGGCATCACAATTTTTTTGCGCATCATATCTTCCAAAGCAATCATCATTTCACTAGGATCAACTTCAAAGATTTTTGTAACAAAAGAACGGTATGCTTTAGCATGTCTAGCTTCATCTGCAGCAATTACTCCGCAGATTTTAGACAATTGTTCATTGCCATGCTTCTTTGCCATTGTTGCAGTTCTGCGATGAGAAATATTGGTAGCCATTTCCTGGAAAGAAGTGTATACAAAATTGCGGTATGGATCTCTGGCAGTTCCAATTTCCATTCCATCTGCAATTAAATGTTGGGTACTAATTTCCATCTGACGCATATTTACTCGGCCAGAGAGATAAATATATTTGTTCAATAAATCGCCATGTCTGTTTTCTTCAGCAGTCCACATTCTTACCCATTTACTCCAGCCCTTGGGTTCTCCTTTGCTGATTCCATCAACTTCCATTAACCAGCTTTCATAAGTAGGAAGTGCTTCTTCTGTAATCAAATCACCAACCAAGATGGCCATATAATCATATGGAAGGGCCTTGCACTGTTCTTGAATTTCTTTGATCTCTTTGGTGAATTCTGGATGATTACTCTCAGGAAGAAAATCTGAAGGTTGCCAGTTAGTATCTATAGGTTTTAAGAATTCTTCAATGATACTATCAATTTTCTGTGCAAGAAAATGCATCACTTCAATTCGTGTAGGATTCAAGGTCATGTTTGTTCAGCTTGTGATTTTGAGTTCTTTACATTGGGTGTTGACCAACTCGTGGCGAAGGTAAGGGATTATGGTTCATTTTAGCCCTTGATAAGTATACAAAAAGAAAGGGCTAAACGAACAGTTATTCGTTTAGCACTTGAAAATAGTTAGTATTCAGAATTATTTATTTACCTGAACAGTAGGATAGTGGTCAATAGTTTCAAATACATAGCGCTTGTCTTGTTTGAGAATATTGATAAACCTACTCAAAGAATCTGCGTATTGTTTTTTCTCAAATAAACGGTCATGAGAAAGAATGACAATCATATTTGGTTGATTGGTACTTCCGTCATCAAATTTCTGGTTCAATTTTTTGATCATTTCATCTACAGACTCTTTTGGGGCTTTGGCTTTGGCCTGTTGCGTCCATTCCATATCCCATCCCACAATTTTATAACCAAGTGAATCAAGTTTAACAACAACAGGTGTGGTTGCTTTTTGACCCTGAATATCACCATTTGATGCCCAAGTGTTATTACCTGGGAGTCTTATGATTTTCACTGGTATTTTAAGTAACTGTTCATTCTTGATAAAGTCATTTAAGGCACTATCTGTATTTTCGGGAGCATAGAACTTGCTATACTTGTCATTGAATCCATGACTAAAGCTATGGTTGGCCAATAAAAATTGAGGATATTCATTTCTCAAAGAATCAATCATCCTTTTTTTCCAAGGACCCACTTGGTTAAAGCCAACTGCAAAAAAAGTGGCTTTAATGCCCTGTTCACGAAAGATAGCCTTACTGTTCACTGTTCCTGGAGGCTGAGGAGAGTCATCCCAAGTAAGGAAAACATACCTTTTTGAACTATCATATTTAATGGCAGATCCAGGTCCTAGTTTGGCTTCTGCTGGTTTGGTTGAGTCAGTGGCGGTTTTTTGGTCTTTGCCATTGTTACATGCGGTCAACATAACCAATAAAGCCATGCTGCCTACAAAAATCTGTTTCTTCATTCCTTCTAATTTTTTCAAAAATAACAACTGCCCCTTTCAAACCATTGCCTTAGTTATGCATAGGTGTGCATAAACCAATTTCTGGTTATGTTTTATCATCTGTTTAACATTTTTAACTAAACCAAGCCGTTTTGTTCAATGTTTTAATAAAAAACATTTTCTCACTTTCAATTCTATGCCATGAAAAAAATGCTACTCTTGTCAAATGCTAGGTTACTCATGTTCTTGTTATTATTGATGTCTCAAACTTCTTTTGCCCAAGAAATACCTGAATCTGCATTGAAGAAACAAGTTGCAGAAATAAAAGGTGGGAATGAGTTATTGCAGAAATTAACCCCTGTGAGTTTTAAATACAATGATCTGGATTATCCATATTTAGAGAGCCCCAAAGCAGTGCAATATGGGTTTAATGCAGATCAGGTTCAATTGGTATTGCCTTCCTTGGTTTATGCTAAAAATGGTCAATATATAGGGGGCAAAAACTTATATAAGTCCTATTCCCGAAAAATGGTAGATGAATCAGGCTTGATTCCCATATTAGTTGCTTCTGTAAAAGAATTGCAAGAACAAGTAAACCAACTCAAAGCAGAAATTGCTCAATTAAAACAGTGTGACGTCCTAAAAAAGTGATACGGTTTTAAAGGATAAAAGTAATGTATTAAACGGCAGCAGGGATATCCCTGCTGCCGTTTGTGTTTTTATAGGTTTTGAGGACAATTTTAGATTGTCGATGCATTTGATCTGGTGTTAAAAATGAGCATGATAAGTGAGGCCTTTCATTATTGTAAATTTTTATAGTTTGAGCTACAATTTTCTGAAGTGTGTTTAAGTCTACTTTGTATTTTTCCAGATTAAATTCATTCTTTATTATACCATTTACCCTTTCTGCAACCGCATTTGAATAAGGGTCAGAGTCTGTCGTCATGCTGCATCTTATTTGGTTTTTAAATAATAAAGATTGGTATTCATTTGAGCAATATTGAAGCCCCCTATCTGAGTGATGAATCAAGGGTGATCCGAGGTGCGCCCTTGATTTAATAGCCATTTTCAAAGCTCTTAATACACCTTGCAAACTCAAACTATTCGATAAATCATAACCTACAATCTTTTTAGAATAAGCATCAGTCACCAATGCCATATAGTGATGCATACTCCTTCCTCCAACATAAGTAATGTCAGATACCCAAACCTGTTCTGGGCGATTGATGCACATACCATTTACTAGATCTCCATGTTTGTGGAACCTATGATGGGAGTTGGTTGTAACCCGATAACTCCGTTCTGGATATATCTTTAAATGATTTGCCTTCATAATCGTAAATAGCTTGTCTCGGCCAATACCCATGCAGTCTAATTTCGATTGTAGCATATAATACAGCTTTCTTGTACCGATACGAGGCATTCTGCTACGTATAGGTAAAACCAGGTCTACAACTTGCTGTGCTAAAGCTTTCTTTCTCGTGCTAGACTTAATCCTACGATAATATACCTGTCTGCTTAACCCGAACAACGCACAGGTAGCTGTTAGCGTTTCTTTTTTTTCTGATCTGTATCGATCGATTGTTCGGGTAAGGAGTTTTTTCGAATAGGAATATTATACTCCTTCTCTGCCAGATCTATCATCATATCAAAGATGATAGCCTTCTTATCGGCTTGCTCTATTTGTCGCTCTAAAAAAGCTTTCTGTTTTTCCAACAGTTTCACTTTTTGCTCCAGTTCAAGCATCTTCTGTTCTGGGGTCTTTGGCATATTTGAGGGAGTTTGGTTCTCCCAGTTAAAGTTCCCATATTTTCTTAACCAAGCAATAATTGTTGATCTTGCTTGGACTCCATACTTTCTTTGTGCTCCCGTTGTTGATTGTTTCCTCTGTTCAATCTCTTGTACAATCTGCAACTTTAAAGACAAAGGATAATCCCCTTGTTTACGCTTAACATACTGATTTACTTGTAGTTCTTCCATAATGATTGTTTTTGTGTATCATTATTTCAGGACGGGACACTATTTGACAAGAAAAAGCCGTCCTGATTTTATCGGGACGGCTTTTTTATTTGCAACTTTTTAATAAGCTCCTAAGGAATCATATACCACAACTTTTTTCCAAAGATGTTTACAGGTATCTACAAATTCTAAATGAATGGGGTCTACCTGATACGCGTCTTGGTCAGCAGCATTCTCAAAAATGGCCAACCAAGAAAGGGCATAGCTGGTATCAATTACCTCTCTATTAGTTGGGGCAGCCGTTCCAATATGAAACTGTTTAATGGTAGGCACTTTACTCAGCTTCTTTAGCCCTTCTAATAGTGCTGCTTTTTCTTCCACACTATTGCTGTGCTCTAGCCAAAAATAAACATGGTGTACAAATAGGTCTTGGGTTAACATGTGTGAATTTTTATTCAATGATTTGATCGGTGATTTTTCCGGTGGCTTTGTTTTTGAGAATGAGTTTTTTGGCGCCAAAATGGGTCATCTCTTCTTTGATAAGCCAATGTTCCGCATCGTGTTCTACCAAATGGCTTTCTTTACTCAAGCCGGTTTGTCCACGCCAGATCTCTAGGTCAACAGGTTCCCAAAGTTTGGTCTTAGCTGATTTATAAGCTGCATCCAATATGGCGTTGACCACATATCCATCGTAGAAAGTTTCCTTTGGATCTACGCCTTTTTCTTTGGCGTTAAACATGTCCATAAACATATGGTTATACCCAAGTTCA